>DASPJI010000141.1:0-6486 GCA_035628695.1 Thermoanaerobaculia bacterium
GGTACCCCCGCGGCCCGGGGCTGCGGAACGCCAGCCAGTCCCGCGGCGGCACCAGCCCGGCCAGGGTCTCCGGACGGAAGCCAGAGGCGAACGGCTGGGGAGGGGTGTGGGGCGTATGGGCGTCGAACAGGTGGAGCCAGAGGAAGAACGGGCGCTCGCGCCGGCCGATCCAGTCCATGGCCGCGCCGACGGCGTACTCGGCGGCGAACTGGTCCCGCGGGACGACGACGTCACCGAACCCCTGTCCCAGACCGGAGCGGGCGTCCGCCAGGTGGTCGATGGAGAGGATGGCGCGGGTGTCGTACCCCAGGCCGGAGAAGACCTCGGCCAGAGTCGTCTGACTCGGCGCCAGCCGCGTGTCGAAGTCGTAGATGCCATGGTGCTTGCCGTACAGGCCGGTCATCAGCGAGACGAAGCTGGGATTGGTGACGTTGAAGCAGGAGAACGCCTCCAGCCAGACGTCGCTCTCCCCGGCCAGCCGGTCCATGGCCGGCGTGACACTGGGCACCCGGCCGTACGCCCCCAGGGCATCGGCGCGGAGCGTGTCGAGCCCGAGGATCAGCACGTTGGGCCGCTCCCGGTCCCGCGGGGGCGAGGCCGGCCGGCCGCGGTCGTAGACGGCGGGGCTCCCCCAGAGGGCCGACGCGCCTTGTGGCCCCTCCAGCGCGAGAACCAGCTCGACCTGGCGGCCCGCGTATCTCGCGAGGTCGACGTACACCGTCGCCGGCGCCGCCGCGGTCCCCGGCTCGGCCCCCGGCTCCATCTCGATGCGCCGCAGCTCGGAGAGCTCGCCGGCTCCGTCCCGGACCGCGACGCGATACGCGCAAGGGCAGGACCGTCCAGGCGCCGGAAGGGGGGTGAACGCGAAATAGGGGGAGGCGCCGAGCTCGAGCCGCCACGCGGCCGTCGCGCCCGCCGCCTGCTCCAGCGCGTTCACCGTGGCGGCGGAGAGGCGCTCGACGCGCCTCCGCCCCGCCGGCCCCGCCGTCTGCAGCAGGGCCGGATTGCGGACCTCCTCCGGCCCCAGCGGCGCCGTGCGGCGGACGGACGGCGTCCCGGCAGACTGCGGAGTTGCCCAGAGATCGACCTGCCGCCAGGGGGCGGAGGTCTCCGCACCGCAGCCGAGCAGCCCGAGCGGCAGCGCGATCCAGAGCCAGCAGAGGCGACAGGGCCATCTCATCCCGGTGGGGAATCCTAGCGGAAAGACAAAGGCCGCGGCCCTCGAAAGAGCCGCGGCCCGGACTGGAAGAAGGCCGCCGGCTCAGCCGGCGGCTCGAGGCGACTACCTCAGCGGACGCGGCCCCGGATGAACGCCGGGTCGTTGGTCCGGTTGTTGACCACCTGGCCGGTCGCCAGCAGGCTGCCGCCCTTGACCTTGATCTCGACGGTGAAACCGTCGGGAACACCCTGGGCCGGCAGCGGGTGCTGGCCAGGGTTGATCTGGCGGGCCTTGCCGGGAGCCAGGGCCTGGTTCGCCAGGGTGCCCAGCACCTTGCCGTCGAGGCCTCGGTAGACCACGTCGAACGTCGTGTTGGCCGCCGAAGGGTTGTAGAGAGTGACGGTGCTGCGGTAGCTGGAGTCCTGCCGCAGGCCGACGAGGATCTGCGACTTGCCGTTGCCGGCCACGTCCGCCGCCACCTGCGCCGTCATCGTCTGGCCGAACCGCTTCTCCGGCTTGGCGTTGTCATAGACCTCGCCCAGCAGCACCGGGAAGGAGCCGTTCGGGCTGTTGCTCTCGAAGAGGAGGACGCCCACGGTCTGGTTGAGCCCCCACTTCGTGGCGAGCACGTTGTCGATCCGCTGCGTCTCGCCGGGCTGCAGGGTGATGGTCACCGGCTGCGTCGGAGCCGACTGCACGCCGACGCTCAGGAAGCGCACCTCGGTGATCACGACCTGGTTGCTGGGGTTGGACAGCACCACGTCGCTCTGCCAACGGCTGCCGCCGATGCCCGGAGTGTTGAAGACCCCCACCAGGTACGCCTTGGCGTCCGACGGGCTCACCGACTCGACGAAGGACGGGTCCTCCGAAGCGAGGCGGAGGTTGGCGGCGTAGGGGAAGAGCTGACCGCCCACCTTGGTCTCGACCTCGACCCGGTAGTCGTCCTCGTCGGAGATCCCGAACTGATCCCGGATCTGCTTGATCTGGAACTGCTGCTGGCCGTACGGCGACAGCGGCATGTCCGCCGACTGGCCGATCTGCGTGCCCAGGTGATCGAAGAACCGCAGACGGTAGGTCGCCTGGGTGTCACCCGGGTTGCTGACGCCGAAGTAGGCGAGGCGGTCGGTGTTGTCGTTCAGGCCTACCAGGTGCTGGAGGGGCTGGGTCGCCTTGGCGCCGGACTGGCTCAGCGACACACCCGGGATCGTCTGGCCGAACTGCGTGCCGTCGTCCTGGAAGGTGGTGTTGAACGAAGTGATGATGGGCTCGGCGCCCTCCTCCGCGGTGACCGTGATGAAGCCGGCGATGTTCTCGCGGTTGAACAGGCCGCTCAGAACGTCGGCGGTGAACAGCGTCGCCCCCGGCTGGATGGTGCGGGTCACCTTCGGCGGGTTGGCCTCCGGCGTGCCCCGCTTCAGGAACTGGATGGACACCTCGATCGGACCCGAGGCCGGGTTGTAGATGTAGAGGTCGCTCGACTGCACCAGCGCGCCCCGGGTCTGGGCGATCCAGGGGAGCACCACCACCTTCTTCTGCGAGGCCGGCGTATCGGGACCCGTGACCTTGAAGGTCCGCGTCGCGGACGCGGTCGAGGAGCCGTTGCCGATGGTGAGGGTCACGGTGAAGGTGCCCTCCTTGGCGAACGCGTGACTGACGGAGCTCCCGCTGCCGGTCTGGCCGTCGCCGAAGCTCCACGTCCGGGTGGTGATGTTGCCGCCGGTGCTGGCATCGGTGAACTGCACCGCCTTGCCGGTCTCGGCGTTGCAGACCTCCAGGCCGAACTCGGAGATGCAGGTGGCGTTGGTCTGGAAGGCGGGCACCAGAGGCGGCACGCCGTTGCCCACGACGACCGTCTTGGTGGTGGCGTTCTCGCAGAACGGCGCCGGCGGGCAGGAGCCCGGGCCGGTGACGCTCAACTGAACCTTGTAGGAGCCCTCCTTGGCGTAGGTGTGCTGCACCTGGGCGCCGGAGCCGAAGGCCGTGCCGTCGCCGAAGTCCCAGACGTAGCCGGTCGGGCTACCCCCGGACGAGGTCGCGTCGAAGGCGATGGCCTGGCCCGCCACCGGCGCCGCCGGCGAGAAGACGTAGGCCGCCCGCAGACCCGGAGGCGGCGGAGGCGGAGGCGGCGGGTTGCCGCCGGTGGAGATCGTCACCGAACGAGAGCCGGTGGCGCCGGCGCAGCCGCTGTTGGTCACCGACACCGTCTTCGAGCCGTTGCTGCTGAAGGTGATGCTGACCGTGCTGCCGCTGCCCGCGACGGTGCCGCCGGTCGCCGACCAGCTCCAGGTGGAAGCCGGCGAGCAGTTGGAGGCCGTGGCGGTGTACGACAGGGCCTGGTTCGGCTGCCCGGAGGTCGGGCCGCTGACCGAGATGCTGGGGGTCTGCGGCACCACCGGCGGCCCTACGACCAGGGTCTCCGGCAGCGTGAAGACGTCCGACTCGGTGCCGCGGCGCACCCGCAGCTTCGGCGTGTAGCTGCCCTGCGAGGGATACGAGTGGGTATCCCGCGCCTTGGTGTTGCCCGCGTCCTCGAAGGTGCCATTGCCGTCCCAGTCGTAGTCCCAGAGCTCGGCGCCGGTGGACGAGTCATTGAACTTGACGGGCGCGTTGGCGTCGATGAAGCAGACGCCGCTGCTGCAGCCGAACACGCTGACCGAGAACTGGGCCTTGAGCGGCGTGACCTGGGTGACGTTCACCACCAGCGGATCGCTGGAGAGGCCCACCGGCTGCAGGCAGTTGCGCACCGCCACACGCACCTGGCGGGTGCCGATGGACGCATAGGTGTGGGTCGGGTTCGGGCCCGCGATCGGATCGCTGGTCCAGGTCCCCGGGTTGGTCTCCGGATTGTGGTCGCCGTCGTCGTCGAAGTCCCAGCGCCACTCGGTGGCTCCCGGAACGTTGACGTGGAACGACACCGTGCCCGAGGTGAACGGATCGTTCGTCGCCGTGAACGAAGCCGGCAGGGCGGGCAGGGCGGCGAGCTGCACCGCGGGCACCGAGGGGCTCACCTGATAGGTGTCGAACGTGGCGCTGCCGTCGTTGGCCACCGGCGTGGCCACCACGACGCGGACCTCGTAGTTGCCCGGCGGCACCGCCTGGGTGTTCCAGGTGAACGGATTGCCGGTGCCGGTGCTGTTCGGCGCCGCCAGCGGGTTGCCTTGGGCGTCGAGCACCGTCCACTGATAGGACAGGGCCGGACGGCCGGTGGCGCTGGCGGTGAAGGTGACGGGCTGGCAGATCTTCGCCGCGGTCAGGTTCGCCGTGACGCCGGCGACCGCCGGCTGCGGGCTCAGGACGTTCACCGGTTTGGTCTTCGGCTGGCTGACGCCCGCGGGGTTGTTGACCCTCAGGTGGACGTTCTTGGCGCCCACGCTGTCGAAGACGATCCCGCTGGGATTCTGCGCGCCGGCGCTGGCCGGGCTGCCGCCCTCGAAGGTCCAGGTCCAGGCGTTCGGGCTGCCGGTCGACAGATCCGTGAACGCCACCGGCACGCCGGGGTAGACCTGAGCGGGACCCCAGGAGAAGTCGGCGACCGGCGGCGACGCCGCCGCCAGCTTGTGGACATCGAGGATGCTGTAGGCCGCGCGATAGAAGTAGTCGCCGTTGAACTTGCCCCTGAGCGGGGCCACCCAGTTGAAGCCACCGTCGGGATTGGGGCTGCCGGTCGGACCATTGCCTGGAATCTCATTGGGACACAGCTCGTAGTACCAGCCCCAGTAGCCTTCGGGGTGGACCTTCGGGGTGATCTCCACCGGATTGGCCGGATTGCTGACGTCGAACAGGTACTCGCGCTGCACCGCGCAAGCGGCCTGCTCCTCGCCGCCGAGATAGAGGAAGGGCTTGCCCGCCCCCATGGAGAACGTAACGTGGCGCGTCGTCTCGGTGCCGCCACCGGGAACGCTGATCGGACCGGCCAGAGGCGTCGGCGAGCAGAGGCCCGAGCGGATGCAGCTCACGTCGAAGATCCGCATCTCGGAGTTGGGCGCGACGCCGACTGCCCGCACCGTTGCCAGATAGATCTTGTTGCCCGATTCCCATATGGCAACACCGCGCGCGCCGCTGGAGGAGGACATCACCTTGATCGGAGCCATCGGATTGGCCACGTTCCAGATGTCGAAGCCGCTGGCCCGCCCCACCACGAGGAAGTTCCCAACGCCGTCGATCCCGCTGCCGCCCGAAGGTCCGGGAAGCTTGCCTCGGTAGACTCCGGGACAGTGATTGACGAAGTCTTCCAGGTCCTCCCCGCACCGGTTGTACTGGCGGGCAGCGCTCATGTCGTAGAGGTAGACCCCCGCGATCGCCGCCCTGTCCCCCAGGGCGAAGGCGTACTGGGTACCGCCCAGCGTCGCGGTATAGGTTGCCTCTGTATAAGTCCCGCGGTCCTGGAAGAAGACGGTGGGACGGGTCTTGTCCGCGGTGTTCCAGATCGAAAGCCCCTGGTCCTGGCCCGCGATCGCCAGAATGTCGTCCACTCCCACGGGAGCATCCAGGTCCGTCAGGAACCAGTCTTTATCCGTGTGCTGCCAGATCGGGAAGAGGTTATAAATCGGACCCGACGCACTAAAGTTCGCAGCCGCGTAGCCGTAGCCCAGGAGGCTCGGCGCGGCGGGATTGCTCCGCAGGTCCCAGACCTCCAGCCCTCTCCCGGTAGCCACGAACATGAAGTTGTTCTCGATGTCGACGGAGAACCAGAAGGGATGATCCCTTTCCGGCTCGTTATGAAAGGGGAAGGCGGTGCGGTCACCCAGAATGGCGGCGGGCTGCAGATCCCCCCACCGGTTGCTCGGCACGGGAGCCGCGGGAGCATTGCTCCTGTCGAAGGCCTCTGCTGCCGGTACTGCCAGCGCGAGCGTCAGGCACGCCACAAGCGAAACGCTCCGCCACGACCGACCCTGGAGAGAACGGATCGTTGAGTTGAGATTCATCTCTTCTCCACCTCCATCAGAGAGGCCACTGAGACCCCGATTAGTCGACGCAGCCTGCGCAACCCGCGCTCCCCCCGTGCTGGACAGGACCGAGTGCCGGCTGGCTCCTCCGCGCTGCTCATCAGCCAGGAGACACCGCGCAAGAGCCGAAGCCGAAGGAAGCCGGGCGGGTCGCCGAACGTCTTTACAACAGATATCTATGGGATCTTAGCATACCCGGGGAATCCTGGCGGAAAGACAAGGGCCGCGGCCCTCGAAAGAGCCGCGGCCCGGACTGGAAGAAGGCCGCCGGCTCAGCCGGCGGCCTCGAGGCGACTACCTCAGCGGACGCGGCCCCGGATGAACGCCGGGTCGTTGGTCCGGTTGTTGACCACCTGGCCGGTCGCCAGCAGGCTGCCGCCC
>DASPJI010000142.1:0-5288 GCA_035628695.1 Thermoanaerobaculia bacterium
GGGGCGAGGCCCAGCGCCTTGGCCGCGAGGACCAGGGCGTCCGTGCCGTTGGCCAGGCCGACGCTGGCCGCCACCCCCAGGTACTCGGCCCAGGCGCGCTCGAACTCCTTGAGCTCGGGGCCGAGCACGAAGGCGGAGGTGTCGAGGATGCGCTGCCAGCGCCGCTGGAGCTCACCCTCGATGCGCTGCCGGGTGCGGCCGAGGTCCATGATCGGGACGGGCGGGGCGGTGGGGGCTTCGGCGGTCGGCGTGGTCATAGGTCTCGGCTCCTCCGGCGCGGGATTGTATCCGCATCTGGCATACTCTCCCGCCATGCTCCCCCGTCTGCGGTTCTACTGGGTGGTCGTGACCTGCGGCGCCGTCATCATGGCGCTGGAGATCGTGTCGAGCCGTATCCTCGCCCCCTACTTCGGCAACAGCGTCTACATCTGGGGCTCGATCATCAGCGTCTTCCTGGCCGCCCTCTCCCTCGGCTATCTCTGGGGCGGACGCCTGGCGGACCGCCACCCCACCATGGCCGCGCTGGGGCGGATGATCACCTTCGCCGCCTTCGGCCAGGCGCTGCTGCTGATGGCCGGCGTACCGGTGACGCAGTGGCTGGCGGCGCGCACCGGCGGCGCGTCGGCCGGGCCGCTCCTCGCCGCCACCGTGCTGTTCGGCCCCACCAGCGTGCTGCTGGCCACGGTCTCCCCCTGGGCGGTGCGCCTCGCCGCCCGCGACCTCGGCCATCTCGGCAACACCGCCGGCCGGCTCTACGCCCTGTCGACCCTGGGCAGCCTGGCCGGCACCCTGGCCTGCACCTTCCTCCTCATCCCCTTCCTCGAGCTGCGGGAGATCCTGGGGCTGCTGACGGCGCTGACCGCAGTCACCGCGCTGGTGGCCTTCGGCGAGCGGCTGCGGGCCGAGGCGCCGACGGCGGCCCTGGCGGCGCTCCTGGTGGTCTTCGCCGTCGCCCGCGGCGCGTCCGTGGCGCGGCCGGCGCCGGGCCTCCTCCATGAGCGCACCACGCCGTACCAGACGCTGCGGGTGTACGAGAGGGACGGCGTGCGCCGGCTGGAGAGCGACCGGATGCAGCAGTCGGCGGTGGAGATGGCCACCGGCGAGCCGGCCGTCCAGTACATCCGGCACGTGCCATTCGTCCTGCTGCTGCGCCCGGACATGGACCGCATGCTGGCGCTCGGCATGGGGGCCGGCAGCGCCGCCGGCTATCTGCAGAAGCGGCTGCCGGGGCTCGAGATGGACAACGTGGACATCGATCCGGCGGTCCCCGAGCTGGCCCGCCGCTTCCTCCTCTTCCGGGACAGCCCACGCAACCGCGTCCACGTGGCCGACGGGAGGAGCTTCGTCCACGCCAGCGACGAGCGCTGGGACTTCATCTTCAGCGACACCTACATCGGCGGGTCGGTGCCGTTCCACATGACGACAGTGCAGTTCCTGGAGGAGGTGAAGCGCCGGCTGGAGCCCGGCGGGGTGTTCGGCGTCAACCTGGCGGCCGGCCTGGCGGACCCCTTCTCGCAGGCGATCTACCACACGGTGGAGCAGCGCTTCCGGACCACCTACGTCATCCAGGTCAAGGCACGCGCCAACGTCCTGGTGCTGGCCACCGACGCGGACCCGCTGCCCAGCGACCGGCTCCTCGCCCGCGCCCGCGAGCTCGACCGGCGCTGGCGCTTCGAGCCGACCCTGGAGTCGCTCGCCGGCTCCCGGGCGCCGGTGGACCTGGACGCCTCCGGCGTCCCCGTCCTCACCGACGAGTTCGCCCCCGTCGACCGCCTCATCCGCCTGGGCCAGGCGGCGCGGGACTGGGACCGGCAGCAGTAGGCGCCGCTTCCCGCAACGGATAGCGGGTCCAGGGGGTGGCGTAGACCACGATCTCGTCGCCGCCCATGGTGATGTTGTTGGGGATCGCCAGGCTGCGGACCGGCGGGAAGCGGGGGTCGCGGGCGAGGAACGGCACCCAGGAGGGGAAGACCACGATGTAATCGGGCTGGCGGCGGGCGATGGCGGCGGTCATCGCGTCGCTCCAGCTCATCCCGGCCGCCGTGTCCCGTCCCACCTCGCGCCGGATCTCCGGCGTGGCGATCGACGCCAGGTCGACGATCTGGTTGGGCAGCAGGAACTTGATGGCACCGATGTCGTTGACCGCCAGCACCGCCTCGGGCGCCAGGCGCGGCGCCAGCCAGCGGGCGATGGCCACGTCGCTGTCCTGGACGTTGGCGACGTTCTGCGCGTAGCGGCCCGCCCCCTGGACCAGCGAGCCGATGGTCGGCCAGAGGATCAGCGCCACCAGCAGGGCGCCCAGGGGCAGGCCGAGCCTCCCCGCCCGCACCCGCGGCCCCAGCACCCGCGCCGCCCGTTCCAGCCCCAGCACCCCGAGCACGACCAGCACCGGGAACAGGGGGAAGTAGTAGCGGCCGAAGTTGCCGGCGATCATCCCCTTGCCGGTAGGGCTCATGATCGAGTAGGCGAGGGGGAGCCCGATGAGCCAGAGCGCCGGCAGCAGGCCCCGGTCTCCCCTGGGGCCGGGCGGGCCTCCCAGCCGCTCCACCAGCGCCAGGACCCCCGCGCCGGCGGTCAGCGTCATCCACGGCTGGGGCCGGAAGAGGATGCCGGCCACCATATAGATGTACTGGAGGTCGGGGAGCCACCGGCGCAGGTCGCCGTTCTTGGCCGCGAAGGTGGTGGGCAGGAACGATCCGCCCGCCCAGCGGTAGAAGAGGAGGGGCCCGACCAGCGCACAGGCCGCCAGCGCCAGGCCGATGAGGACCGCCCGCGCGTCCGGCCGCCGCCAGCGCAGCCGCTCTTCCCCCGCTTCACCCTCCCGTTCGAACACCAGGCAGCGGTCCACCGCCGCCAGCACCAGCAGCAGCAATCCCTCCGGCCGGGCGAGCGCCGCGGCGGCGAACAGCGCGAAGGAGAGAGGCGGCCGGGGGGGCCCCTCCAGAGAGGCGGCGCGCTCCCGCAGGTGCAGGGTCATCCCCCAGACGGAGAGCAGGACGAAGAGCGGGATCTCCATCCCCGACAGCGCCGACCAGACCAGCCAGCTCGTGGCGAGCGTCAGGCCCGCCGCCAGGGCGGCGAGGCCGCGGCTCAGCCCCAGCTCGCGGGCGAGCCGCCAGACCGCGTCGATGCCGGCGATATGGAGGACAACGCCGAGCAGCTTCGTCCACACCACAACGTTGCCGGGCAGCGGGATGAGCAGCGCCAGCAGGGCCGTCCACAGCGGTGCGGTGGAGCCGGTGACCAGCTCCCCCGGGTTGTAGGAGAGCCCCTGCCCCGCCGCCAGGTTGCGCGCGAACTGCAGGTGGATCCAGGTGTCGTCGAGCGGGAAGCCGAGGTCGAACGACAGCAGCCAGGCCTCCACGGCGAAGTAGCCGAGGCAGGCCAGGGCTCCCGCCAGGAGCAGCCAGACGGGGGCCCGGGAGCGGGAATCGGGGGAGTCCGGAACGGGCATCGAGGCGCAAGCATACACAAGAGGCCTGCGCCCGTTTATCATGCCCCGCATGCCTCAGCCCCGGACCTGGATGGACCGGCGCCGCCGCCAGGCGGCCCGCATCGCGCTCTACGGCAGCCTCGTGCTGGTGGGCGGCGTCACCGCCGGCCTGGTCAAGCTCCTCGACCGCCCCCTGTACGGCACCGCCAACGAGGAGTGGATCGAACGCGACTACCTCTCCATGCCCGAGGTCAAGCTCCTCCAGGAGTACGTGCGCATCGACACCAGCGTCACCACCGGCGACGAGGCGGCCGGCGCCCGCTTCCTGGCGGCGCAGCTCGAGGCGGCCGGCATCCCGGCGCGCGTCGAGCTGCTGGGGGAGCGCCGCGCCAACGTCTACGCCCTGCTCGAGGGAGACGACCCCCGGCCGCTGGTGCTCCACAACCACATCGACGTCCAGCCGGCCGACCCGAGCCAGTGGTTCCACCCCCCTTTCGAGGCGAAGATTGACCTGCCCTGGATCTACGGCCGCGGCGTCTTCGACATGAAGAGCGTCGCCATCGCCCAGCTCATGGCGATCACCGATCTCAAGAAGAGCGGCGTCCGCCCGAAGCGCTCGGTGCTGTTCCTCGCCACCAGCGGCGAGGAGCGGGGGAGCGACTTCGGGGTGCTCTGGATCTTGCGCGAGCACCCCGAGCTGGTCCGCGGCTTCTGGGCGGTGCTCACCGAGGGCGGGGTGCTGGAGGCGCGCGCCCGCGACGACTTCAAGTTCTGGGGCGTGGAGTACGCGCAGAAGCGCTTCTTCGACCTCCTCGTCTGCAGCGACGATCGCCAGCGCCTCGAGCAGGTCCGCAACGACCTGATCCAGTTGGGCCACACCGAGACCGACCTGCGCCTGGTCCCCGAGGCCCGCACCCTCTTCAAGACCTACGCGATGACCCGCGACAGCCCGGAGCTGCGCCGCCTGCTCGAAGAGCCGGAGTCGGTGCTCGGCGACATCGCCACCTTCCGCGAGCTGCCGGGCTACATCCGGTCGATGTTCCGCAACGAGGCAGTGCCCTTCCCGGTGCAGGAGGCGCCCGGCGGCGGCTATCAGATGGTCATCAAGCTCCACCTGCTGCCGCACCAGGAACTGACCCCCGAGATCATCGAGCGGCTCGTGCCGTCGTGGGTCACCGGCGGCCTGCCGCGGGTGCTCAGGCCGGCGCCGGTGGCCAAGGGGGGGAGCCCCACCGACCACCCGGCCTTCAAGCTGGTCGTCCGCACGCTCCAGGAGCACTATCCGAAGGTGCCCGTGGGTCCCTACTTCCTCCCCTGGACCGCCACCGACTCCCGTTTCTTCCGATCCGCCGGCGTGCCGTCCTACGGCTTCTCCCCCTTCCTCATCATGAACACCGACACCCTCCAGGTGGACCAGGCCAACGAGCGGATGGCCCTGCCCGGCTACGTCGACGGGGTGGCTCTCTACCGCGAAGTGGTACGCCGGCTGGCGGCTGACACTGAGTGACAGGCCCGCAAGGCCGGGGCTGTCAAAAATTGTCCACCCCGAAATGCAAACCACTGGAAACAAAGGATCTTCAACTTGGCATCAGCCCTGCTTTATAGACTGAGCGAGACGCCCCGGACTCCACCGCGGGCAGGATCATGAACTAGGGGAGGAGACCCAATGTTGAGCAGAAACCGTCAGAAGGGCTTCACGCTGATCGAGCTGCTGATCGTCGTCGCCATCATCGGCATCATCGCGGCGCTGCTGATCCCGAACTTCCTCGACGCCCTCCAGAAGGCGAAGCAGAAGAGGACCGTGGCCGACATCCGCAACACCGGCACGGCGATGTTCTCGTGGCTGACCGACCAG
>DASPJI010000143.1:0-3083 GCA_035628695.1 Thermoanaerobaculia bacterium
GGCGAGGATGCGGTGCTCGTCGATCTCGGACGGGTCGGGCAGCTCCACATAGCGGCCCTGAGTATCCCGGAGGATGGTCCGGGCGAGCTCGACCAGCTCGCGCTGCCAGGCGCCGTACCTGTCCAGATCGGTGTCTTCGTCGTTCGCGGCGGAGACGTATTCGTCGGGCAGGAAGTGGACCTTCCCCGTCTCGCGGTCGAAATAGACCTGCGACCCCTCGCTGGGCATCTCGAGGGCTTCGGCAATCCGGACGAGGGGGACGGGTTTCGGCATAGGGGCCGATCCCATGCAAAGCAAGGACCGCGAGGGTCGGCAAAGAGGGCCGCCCGTCCGGAGGCGGCGGGCGGACCCTCGGACATCAGACAGCTCTGGCCGCCGCGGTCCGCCGGCGCGAGGAGCAGGCCAACCGTGCCTGCCCCCTGCCGGTGTTCTCCCGTCTCAGTCCAGGCACGCGCACTGATAGCCGCCGTACGGGCACCTCGCCGGCTGGCTGCCGGAGAAGAGCGCCAGGCAGACTCCAGGCAGACCGGAGGAGCTGGTGCAAGAGCTCTGGACGGTCTTGCCGGAGCACGACGCTTCGCCGCAGGTGCCACAGGTATATGTGACTTTGAAGTCCGGCGCGGGAGTGAGGCCCGAGGGGAGCTTCGGGTCGCTCTCCCCGCCGAGCCAGTCGGCGGCCCGGGTCTCGTTCTGCCGGCATTCGCCGGAGATGCCGTCAGCGGCGGAGGCGCTCCGGACGCCCGGGACCAGCAGGGCTCCGAACAGGAACAGGGCCAGGATGCTCTTGCGGTTCGGCATGACACTCCCTCCTCTTGGTTGTCACGGCGCGGCTCCACGCCCTGCGCCGTACCTACAGGGAGAGGTGCTCCCCGGAGGCTCCGCCGAGTATCAGCGGCGGCGCCGGAGGGGGAGCGGAAGGGCGTGACCGGCCCCCGGAACGGCAGAGCAGGTCACGGTATCCGTTGGCTAGATTCCTCTAGTTCCCGAAGGTGGGGTAGGGAGACCCGATACAGAAGGGGCACGCGATCCTGTAATTCACCGTGCTGTATTGGGTCTGGGTGCCGGTGCAGTTGGATGGCGTGGTGTAGGAGCAATACGAGGTGCAGGTGCCGACGGCGTTGATCTTCTCGGGCTCGGAGTAGTAGGTCACCTTTATCAGGTGCAGGGGGCAGGTGGTCTGGGCGCTCGCTTCCTTGGTCGCGCCTGACCAGACAGCGACGGCTGCCAGTGCCAGCGGAGCCAAGAGACGAAGGGCTCGGGAGCGGCTCGAGTTCATGGTGCCTCCTTGCGCGTACGCGCGAAATTCGTATGGGGATCGTAAGCGGTGTCGGAGCCCACGACAAGCGCCGCCGGGTCCCCCCTCTCCCCGGACAGGCCTGAATCTGGACCACGATCCCTCGCGGCCGCATCGTCTTCCCCGCATTTTGGATCACTCTCCCCGGGGGAGGGATCACTCCTGGCCCGCCGGGATCACTCTCCCCGCGTCCGGAGCGTTCCCGCGGCCCGGTTCGTGTTCCGGGGCCTGGGGAGGATCACTCTCCCCGCTTCCCGCACCCTTCCCCCGGCCGGAAAATGATCTCCCCGCCTTCCCGAATGCTCGCCCCGCCGGGTTTTGTGATCCCCCGCGCGTCCCGAAGGGCCGTCTGAGGGGGGAGAGCCTTCGGCGTGGGATCCCGAGACACGGCGGCCCACCGGCGGGCCGCTCCTCCTGGCCGTATCGCCGTCCAACCACGTCCCGCGAGCGCGGCGCGCCCCGCCTCGACGCCGCGCTCGGGAGACATGTCCGTCAACTGTCAAAGAACCGACAGGCTGCTCCTCCTGGATTGAGTCAAGGAGTGGCGGCACGCGTAAATTCTCGGCTCGGTTGACTTGGGTGTCAATACCTGGCGTAGAATGGAGTCCCGATGGGACAGGTAGATCCCGTCGGTGGGGTTCATTGACAACTGAATCGTTTGGGGGTGCCGCCGGGCTCAAGGCCGCGCCCCCCGGATCTCCCGCGCCCTGAACGTGGAGGCGGAGGAGCAGGCCTCCGCCTCCGTGTCCCGCCCCGAAGGGGCCCAGGGATAGACGTTCTCTCCTCCCGGTTCAGACATAGATGCTCGCGGATGCGCTAAAATTGAGCGATTTCTCCGGCGTTTTCCGTCTTTTCCTGGCATGCCGAGAAAACTCCGTCATGTGCCAGAAGGCGGTTCCCTCGTCGAGGTGACCTGCCGCACCGTCCAAAGCCGCTTGCTGCTCGCCCCTCGTGCCTACGTCCGGGAGACCGTCCTCGGTGTCCTGGCGCGGGCGAAACGGCTGTACCCCGTGAAGTTGATCTGCTTTGTCTTTACCTCCAACCACTATCACCTCTTGCTGGAAGTGGAGGACGCGGCCGAGATGGCCGCGTTCATGGGTTACCTGAACTCCAACCTGGCGCGGGGGCTCGGCCGCCTGGCCGACTGGAAGGAGAAGTTCTGGGGCCGGCGCTACCAGCACATCGTGGTCAGCGCCGAGGAGGAAGCGCAGATCGCTCGCCTGAAGTATGCCCTCTCGCACGGGGCCAAGGAGGGATTGGTGGGCAGCCCCCGGGAATGGCCCGGTGCTCACGCGGTCAACGCCCTGTTGAGCGGCGATCCCGTGGAGGGGGTCTGGCACGACCGTACCCAAGAGTACCGGTACCGTCTGCGGGGCAAGGAACCCGCGCCGGGCCAGTTCGCGACCCTCGAGACGCTGACTCTGGATCCGCTGCCGTGCTGGAAGCACCTGCCGCCAGAGGAGTACCGACAAAGGATCGCCGAGCTGGTGGCCGAGATAGAAGAGGACGCCCGGGTGGCCCGGGAGGCGAAGGGTGTCGAGCCTCTGGGAGCGGACGCGGTGCGGAGGCAGCCGCCGCACACCCGTCCGAACCGGACGAAGAGATCACCCGCGCCGCTGTTCCACGCAGCGAGCAAGAAGGCCTACCTGAATCTGCGGGACGCGTACAGCCGGTTCGTGGCTGCCTTCCGGGACGCCGCCGAGAAACTGAAGGCCGGCGACCGGACGGTGGCGTTCCCGGAGGGGAGCTTCCCCCCGGCAGCGCCCTTCGTGCGGCCGGCCTTCACGTA
>DASPJI010000144.1:0-3560 GCA_035628695.1 Thermoanaerobaculia bacterium
TCGCCGACTTGAACGCCGCGCAGTGCGGCTACTGCACGCCGGGCATCCTGATGACCGCCAAGGCGCTGCTGGCGGACAACCCCGCGCCGACCGCGGACGAGATCCGCGAGGCGCTGTCCGGCAACCTCTGCCGCTGCACCGGCTACCACAAGATCGTCGAGGCCGTGGAGTGGGCCGCCGCCCGGATGCGCGGCGAGGACGGGCCGCCGCCGCCGCGCGTCCTCTATGGCGATCCGCTGCCGGAGCCGGCCGGCTCCCCCCGGCTGCGCGTGCTCCCTTCGTTATCGGCCGACTGAATCCACCGACTGAGGACACGATACCGATGGCGGAGCCTGTCCAGAAACCGACGCCCGATTCCGAGCCCCGGCCGACCCGGGAGCCGAACATCATCGGCAAGCCCTTCCGCCGCGTCGACGGCCGGGCCAAGGTCACCGGCGCCACCCGCTACGCCGACGACCTGGCGTTCCCGCGCATGGTCTACCTGCGGCTGGTGCGCGCCACGATCCCCCACGCGCTGGTGACCCGGATCGACTTCTCCGAGGCGGAGAAGGTCCCCGGTGTCCTCGGCTTCCTCACCGGCCGGGACTTCCCGGTCCCGTTCGGCATCCTGCCGGTGTCGCAGGACGAGCACGCCCTCTGCCCGGACAAGGTCCGCTTCGTCGGCGATCCCGTGGCCGCCGTCGCCGCCGTCACCGAGGACGCGGCGTACGAGGCGGCGCTCAAGGTGCGGGTGGAGTACGAGCCGCTGCCCACCATCTCGAGCGTCGAGGAGGCCCTGGAGACGCCCGAGCCCCGGATCCACGACTACGGCGACCACGGCAACGTCCACAAGGCGGTCTCCATGACCTTCGGCGACGTGGACGGCGGCTTCGCCGCGGCCGGCGAGGTGTTCGAGGACGTCTTCTTCTACGAGGGCAACACCCACCTGCCCATGGAGCAGCACGCCGCCGTGGCGGTGCCCGAGGACGACGACCGGGTGACCCTCTACTCGTCCACCCAGACGCCGCACTACGTCCACCGCGCGGTGTCCAAGGTGCTCGGCCTCCCCGCCTCCCGCGTGCGGGTGATCGCCTGCTCCAACGGCGGCGGCTTCGGCGGCAAGAGTGATCCGTTCAACCACGAGATCGTGGCGGCCAAGATGGCGCTCAAGCTCGGCCGGCCGGTCAAGGTCACCCTCACCCGCGAGGAGGTCTTCTACTGCCACCGCGGCCGCCACCCCGTGCTCATGCAGGTGCGCACCGGCATCCGCAAGCACGACGACGGCCGGGTCGAGATCACCGCCCAGCACCTCAAGACCGCCCTCGACGGCGGCGCCTACGGCAGCTACGGCGTGGCCTCGACCTACTACACCGGCGCCCTGCAGACGGTGACCTACAAGCTGCCCGCCTACCGTTTCGAGGGGGTGCGCTGCTTCACCAACAAGCCCCCCTGCGGCCCGAAGCGCGGGCACGGCACGCCGCAGCCGCGCTTCGGCTTCGAGGTGCACCTGGACAAGATCGCGGTCGCCACGGGGACCAACCCGGCCGACCTGCGCCTCGGCATGCTGGCCGACCCCGGCACGGTGACGGCGAACTGGCTGCGCATCGGCTCGATGGGCCTGCGCCGCTGCATCGAGGCGGTGGTCGAGGGGAGCGGCTTCCGTGAGCGCTGGGGGAAGCTCCCCGAGGGACGCGGCCTGGGCCTCGCCTGCGGCTCCTACCTCTGCGGCGCCGGCCTCCCCATCTACTGGAACCACATGCCGCAGTCGGGCGTGCAGATCAAGCTCGACCGCTCCGGCGGCGTCGCCGTCTTCTGCGGCGAGTCCGAGATCGGCCAGGGGTCGGACTCGGTCCTCGCCGCGGTGGTCGCCGAGGTCCTCGGCGTGTCGCTGTCGGACATCCGGCTCTGCGTGGCGGACACCGACCTCACCCCGGTCGACCTGGGGAGCTACTCCTCGCGCGTGACCCTGATGATGGGCAACGCCGCGCGCGAGGCGGCGGAGCGGGCGCGGGAGATGATCGCCAAGGCGGTCTCGGATCAGCTCGAGGTCCCCGGCGCGCGGCTGGTGTTCGCCGAGAACCGGGTGTTCGACGCCGAGAACCCGGAGGCCGGCATGACCTTCCAGGAGGCGGTGATCGCCACCGAGGCACGCTTCGGCACCCTGGGGACCACCGGCGGCTACATCCCGCCGCGCTCCCCCGGCCGCTACCGGGGCGCCGGCGTCGGCCCCTCCCCCGCCTACTCCTACAGCGCCGCCGTGGTGGAGGTGGAGGTGGACCCCGCCACCGGCCTGTGGAGCCCGGTCCACGTCTGGATGGCCCACGACATCGGCCGCAGCCTGAACCCGGTGCTGGTGGTCGGGCAGGTCGAGGGGAGCGTCTACATGGGGCTGGGCGAGGTGATGATGGAGGAGCAGTCGTTCCGGCGCCTGCCCCGGCACCTCTCCCGCGCCCTGGTGCACGAGTTCCCGTCGATGCTCGAGTACAAGAGCCCGACCTTCCACGAGATGCCGCCGGTGACCACCTACCTCATCGAGGAGCCGGACCCCGAGGGGCCGTTCGGCGCCAAGGAGGTGGGCCAGGGGCCGCTCCTGCCGATGATGCCGGCGGTGGCCAACGCCATCCACGACGCCGTGGGCGTGCGGGTGGACCAGGTCCCCATCCACCCCCACATGATCGTCAAGGCGCTGGCGGCGAAAGCGAAGGGGGGCGAGCCCAGATTCGGTCCCCGAGCCTTTCCTGATGTAGACTTCGGTGAAAACCTTGTCGTCCCCACTCCCGAGCAGGGGGGCGACGGCACCGCGATCAACGATTACCGCGAGAACCTCCGCTCCGGCATGCGCTCGGCCTCGGGAACGATGATGTCCCGCGAGGAAGCGTTGAAGCGGAAGAAGGTCGCGGCCCTGACGACGGATTTGAAAGGAGCCAAGTGATGAGCAACGGATCGAGGACCGCGCTGAACCTGAACGAGACCCCCCTCACCCCGCTGACCTGGGGCGAGATGCCGCCTCCGACCGCCCGCGCCTGATGCTGCGCCTGCCACCGTTCCAGCTCGTCCAGCCCCGGACCTTGCCCGAAGCCGCCGCCGCTCTTTCCGGAGAGGGCGCGGCGAACGGGGAGCTGGTGCGTCTGGTCGCCGGAGGCACCGACCTCTGGCCCAACATGAAGCGGCGCCATCAGAAGGCGCGGGCCGTGGTGAGCCTGATGGGGATCCCCGGCCTGCGCGGGGTGGACGCCAACGGCGAGGTCCGGATCGGCGCCACCACCATCCTGGAGGATCTCGTCCGCCACGAGGCGGTGCGGTCGCGCTACCCGGCGTTCGCCCGGGCCGTGGCCTCGATCTCGTCGCCGCCGTTGCGCGAGATGGGGACGATCGGCGGCAACGTCTGCGTCGACACCCGTTGCACCTACTACAACCAGACCGAGGAGTGGCGGCGCTCCATCGGCTACTGCATGAAGGCCGAGGGCGAGATCTGCTGGGTCGCCACCAGCTCGCCCCGCTGCCTCGCCCACACCGCCTCGGACTCCGCGCCGATGCTCTGCGCCCTGGGCGCCCGGGTCCGCCTCACCTCGCAAGAGGGG
>DASPJI010000145.1:0-4781 GCA_035628695.1 Thermoanaerobaculia bacterium
TCGACGTCGCGGCCCTGCGCTGGGCCATGGACGAGATCGTCCGCCGCCACGAGACGCTCCGCACCACCTTCGAGGAGATCGACGGCCTCCCCATGCAGAGGATCGCATCCACCGGCGCTCTCGACCTGCCGCTCGTCGACCTGGCGGCCCTCAGGGGCGAGGTCGCCGAGGTCCGCCGCCTCGCCTCCGGGCTGGCGCTCCGCCCCTTCGACCTGGCCCGCGGGCCGCTCTTCCGCGGGCTCCTGGTCCGCCTGGGGGAGGGGGACCATGCCGTCCTCCTCGCCCTCCATCACGTCATCTCCGACGGCTGGTCGATCGGCGTCTTCCTGCGCGAGCTGAGCGCCCTCTACACGGCGCGGCTGGCGGGAAGGCCCTCTCCTCTGCCGTCCCTCCCTGTTCAATACGCCGACTTCGCCGTCTGGCAGCGCGGCTGGCTCCAGGGGAAGGTGCTGGCGCGGCAGGTCGGCTACTGGCGGGAGGCCCTGGCCGGCCTCGCCCCTCTGGAGCTGCCGGCCGACCGGCCCCGCCCCGCCACTCCCGGCTCCCGGGGCGGCGCCGTGGCCTTCTCCCTGGGAGAGGAGCCGAGCCGGGCGGTCCGGGACCTCGGCCGCCAGCAGGGGGCGACCCTGTTCATGGTCCTGCTCGCCGCCTTCCAGGCCCTCCTCCAGCGCTACACGGGGGAGGACGACATCGCCGTCGGCACGCCCACCGCCGGCCGCAACCGGAGAGAGATCGAAGGGCTGATCGGCTTCTTCATCAACATGCTGGTCCTGCGCGGCGATCTGTCCGGGGATCCGGGCTTCCGGGCCCTGGTGGACCAGACGCGCGAGACCGCCCTCGGCGCCTTCGCTCATCAGGACGTGCCGTTCGAGAAGGTGGTGGAGGAGCTGCAGCCCGCGCGGGACCTCGGACGCAACCCCCTGTTCCAGGTGGGCTTCCAGGTTGCCCATGCCCCTGCCGGCGGCGTCGGCCTGCCGGGTCTGGAGCTCGCGGACGTCCCGCGCGCCGATCCCGCGGCCAAGGTCGACCTGAACCTCTCCTTCGGCGAAGGGAAGGACGGGATCGGCGGTCTGCTCGAGTACGACGCCGACCTCTTCGAGGCGACGACGGTCCTGCGTCTCGGCACGCACCTCCGGCGGCTGCTGGAGAGTGCCCTGGCCGATCCGGAGCGGCCCCTGTCGACCCTGCCGCTCCTCACCCCGTGGGAGGAGCATCAGCTCCTCGCCGAGTGGAACGACGCCGCGGCGGAGGAGGCGGAGACCTCCTTCCTCCAGCGCTTCGAAGGGTGGACGCGGCGGACGCCGGGGGCGACGGCCCTGGTCTTCGAGGACGAGCAGCTCACTTACGGCGAGCTGGCCGAGAGGGCGGACCGCCTGGCCGCGGCGCTCCAGGAGATGGGCGTCGGGCCGGAGGTCCTGGTCGGGCTCTGCCTCGAGGCGTCGCTCGAGATCCTGGTAGCGATCCTCGCGGTCTGGAAGGCCGGCGGCGCCTACCTCCCCCTCGATCCCTCGTATCCGCGGGACCGGCTGGCCTTCATGCTGGAGGACTCGGGCGTCTCGCTGGTGCTGACCGAGGAGCGATGGCGCCACAGCCTGCCTGAGCGGGAGGCGCTGCAGATCATCAATCTGACTCACATCCCGTCCCCAATGGGAGGGGGTGCCTCCCCCCTTGGGAGGGGGGAGGTAGGGAGCGGGGGAGGTCAGGAGGGGGGTTTTTCGTCCCTCGACGCCCTCGCCTACGTCATCTACACCTCGGGTTCCACCGGCCGCCCCAAGGGCGTGGCGGTGAGCCGGCGCGGTCTCGGCAACCTGGCGCGGGCGCACGCCGATCTGTTCGGTGTGGGGCCTGGAGGCCGGGTGCTCCAGATCGCCTCCTTCTCCTTCGACGCCTCGGTCGCCAAGCTCGTCGGCGCGCTGGGCACAGGGGCGGCCCTGGTCCAGGCGCGGCGCGAGACGTGGCAGCCGGGGCCGGACCTGGCGCGGGCCCTCGCCCGCGCCGAGGTGAGCTTCTCCGTGATGGTGCCGCCCCTGCTCTCCGCCGTGCCGCCGGCAGCTGCCTCGGAGCTGCCGGCGCTCTCGCTCCTCGCCACCGCGGGGGAGGCGTGCCCGGCGGAGCTGGTGGAGCGCTGGGCCCCGGGGCGCCGCTTCTGGAACCTCTACGGCCCCACCGAGATGACCGTCCTCTGCGTCGGCGGCGAAGCCCTGCCCACGGGCAAACCCGCCGATCGCTCTCCCGACATGGGCCGGCCGTTCCCGAACTGCCGCGCCCACGTGCTGGACCGGAACCTCCAGCCGGTGCCGGTGGGCGTCGCCGGTGAGCTGGTCCTCCAGGGGCCGGGGCTCGCCCGCGGCTACCTCGGACGGCCGGAGCTGACGGCCGAACGCTTCGTGCCCGACCCGTGGGCCGCCCTCTGGGACGAGCCGGGCGCGCGCCTCTACCGTACCGGTGATCTCGTCCGCCGGCGCGCCGGCGGGCGCCTCGACTTCCTCGGCCGCGTCGACCAGCAGGTGAAGATCCGCGGTTTCCGCATCGAGCTGGGGGAGATCGAGGCGGTGCTGAGGGAGCACCCGGAGGTGAGCGCGGCCGCGGCGACGGTCCGCCAGGGGGGCGCCGGCGACCGCCGGCTGGTGGCCTTCGCCGTGCCGCGCGGTGCTCCGGAGGCGGACCGCCTCGTCCGCGAGGCCATGGACCACCTCCGCCGGCGGCTGCCCGACTACATGGTGCCGTCCGCCGTCACTCTTCTCGACCGCCTGCCGCTCACTCCCAACGGCAAGCTGGACCGCAAGGCGCTGGACCGGATCGCCGTCGGCGAGTGCCGGGGAGCGCAGGGGTTCGTGCCACCGCGCACGCCCGTGGAGCAGGTACTGGCGGGGATCTGGGCCGAGGTCCTGAAGATCGGGCGGGTGGGGGCCGGCGACGACTTCTTTGCCCTCTCCGGCAACTCGCTGCTGGCGGCGCAGGTCGCTTCGCGGGTCCGGCAGACGCTGGGGGTCGAGCTGCCGTTGCGCCGGCTGTTCGAGCGCGCCACCCTGGGCGAGCTGGCGCGGGAGATCGAGACGGCGCGCGGCAGCCGCTCGCCGGAGGACGAGGTGCCGTTGCCGCCGATCGAGCGGCAGCCGCGCGATCGGCCGCTGCCCGCGAGCCTCTACCAGGAGTTCGGGTGGAAGCTCCAGGGCGGGCCGGTCGGCGCCCTCCTCAACATGCCCCAGGCGTTGCGGATCCAGGGTCCCCTCGATCTGGGTGCCCTCCTCGCGGGCCTGCGCGAGATGGTGCGGCGCCACGAGGAGCTGCGCAGCGTCTTCGTCGAGACCGGCGGCGGCCTCTTCCTGGAGGCGGGCGCCGCGAGCCGGGTGCCGCTGCCGGTGATCGACCTCTCGGCCCTGCCGGCGGAGCGGCGCGAGGGACTCGCGCACCGCCTCGCCGCCGAGGAGGCGGCCCGCCCGTTCGACCTCTCCCGGGCCCCGGGCTTCCGCGCCCAGGTCCTGCGGCTCGGCGAGCGCGACCACTCCCTGCTCTTCACCATGCACCACCTGATCTCGGACGGCGCCTCCTTCGCGGTCTTCCGGCGCGAGCTGTGGACGCTGGCCGGCGCCTTCTCGCGGGGGTTGCCGTCGCCGCTCCCCGAGCCGCCCCTGCAGCCGGGCGACTTCGCCTGGTGGCAGCGCCGGCAGGCGACGGCGGCGATCGACGCGCAGGTCGAGTGGTGGGCGCGGCGCCTGGCCGGCCGTCCTCCGGCTCTCGGCCTGCCGGGCGACCGGCCGCGCCCGGCGGTGGTGGGGCCGGAGGCGCTGGCCGACTACGCCGTCTTCCCGGCGGAGCTGGTGGCCGGCCTCCGCGCGCTCGCCCAGGCGAGCGGCTGCACCGTGGGCATGGTGCTGACCACGGCGGTCCAGGTCCTGATGCACCGCTACACCGGGGAGGTGGACCTGGTCATCGGCACGGTCTTCGCGGGGAGGAACCGGCCGGAGCTCACGGAGCTGATCAGCCTCTTCCTCAACACGCTGCCGGTACGCTCCGACCTCTCCGGGCGGCCGGCCTTCCGGGACCTGCTGCTCCAGACGCGCGACGCAGTGCTCGAGGCCTACGCGCATCAGGACGCCCCCTTCCCGCGCCTGATCGCCGAGCTCTACCCCGGCCAGGCGCCCGACCGCCAGCTCCTCTTCCGAGTGATCCTCAACCTGCTCGACTTCGAGTTCGCGGGCGGCCCCCCGGCGGAGGAGGCGGGCCCCGGGGACCTTCGGGTCGAGCCGATGGAGCGGTCCGAGGTCTGGGCGACGTACGACTTCGCGCTGGATGTCGAGGGCGGAGAGGACTTCCTGCTCTGTCACCTGACCGCAGCCGCCGACCTCGTCACTCCGGAGGGGCTCGCCGCCATCAAGCTGGACCTGGTCGCCCTCCTCGAACAGATCGCGGCTGCGCCCGAACTCCCCCTGGATAACCTTCTCCCCGAGCCGCGCCACCGGCCGGTCTAGCGAGGTCCGATGTCTCAGCAGGTTACACAAGGATTCCGGCTCTCGCCCCAGCAGCGGCGCCTCTGGTCGATTCAGGAGGAGGACGGAACGAGCCCCTACCGCTCCCAGTGTGTCATCCGGATCGAGGGTGCGCTGGACCGGTCGCTCCTGGAGGCCGCCGTGGGCGATCTGGTGGCGCGGCACGAGATCCTGCGCACGCTCTTCCACCGGCTGCCCGGCAGGAGCTGGCCCGCCCAGGTGGTTCTGGACGAGGAGTGGCGGCCCCGTATCGAGCTGCTCGACCTCTCCGGCCGCGAGGGGGAGGTTCGG
>DASPJI010000146.1:0-4529 GCA_035628695.1 Thermoanaerobaculia bacterium
CGGGAACACCGCCACGGGAGCGAACCCCCGGTCCAGGCTCTCGCCGATCCGGAACAGGCCGAAGCCCTCGACCGGAACCGGCTCGACCCGCCACGGCCCGGCGACATCGGCCTCGCCCGCCGTGGGAGGCTCGTCCCGCTCGGCAAGACGGCTGAGAAAACGCGTAGTGAAGACGTTGGGGTGAACGGACGGAGTAGTACTATGGATGCAGCTCTGCATAAATCCTCCTTCGTAGGATTGTGTGGGGTCAGGCCTGGAAGTGAGTGCCCGCTCACTTCTGGGCCGCAGCCGGGCCACGCGCCTGGCTACCCCCGGTCATCAAGAGATGTCGTCGGGTGCTGCGAGTCTCTTCTTCCGTTTCGCCTCGATCCCCTCCCTCCTCCCGGGAAGACGCCACGCCGGGTGTGTATGGAGCGAGTCTATGAGGGCGGCAACGGGGTGTCAAGAGGGCGGGCGAAGATTCTTCAAGGTTGTTTCGGGCGGGGGGGAGGGGACAGGGCGGACGACCTCCCGGAGGAGAGGGGGCCAACCCTAATGCCGTCATCCTGAGGGACGCAGAGCCATCATCTGCTATGAATAACTACAACGAGGACGACCCACAAGTACTGCTGTATCCAGGTGGGAGTAGGGCCAAGAGGATTGTCGAGCGGGCCGCCATCACCGGCCTTGTTGGTTTGTTGGCCACCGCGCTCGCGGTCGTGCTCTGCTTCTGGAAAGCCTGGTGGTACCTTTTGTTCATCTCGATTGGCATTTGGGCAGTTGTCCCGCCTCTGTGGTTTGCTTATGAATATTTCTTCATTTACCGGCAGTTCGGATTGCCTGGAACATTCGAGATCTTCAAGCATGGTCAGCAAGTCTCCGGAGCTATTTGGGCGGGCATCCTTGCTGCGCTGATCGTTCTGGCATCAAGCGACTTTGTGAAAGTAGGCAGCTCAGTTGGGCCGGGTTGTAAGTCGCAGAGGTCAGATCACGACTTCACCAGTGCAGCCTTCGCCTGGGTTCCCGTGGCCTGCGCGAACCGTGTCGAGGAGATCGAGAGCCTTCGCTCCAGCGGAGAGAAGGAGGATGTGAGGGAGAGTTGGAAGCGGTTCTCGGAGACCGTCCGGAGCGCGAGGCCGGGATCGTCCGTCTATGCACCCAAGCCCTATCCTCAGAGCCGAGCCGATATCCTGGAAGATTTCGAGTACGCCTTCCGGAGCACTTTCGTTGAGAAGACTCCGGCCGGTGAGCTTCCGGAGGGAGTGGCGGACGTCTATCGTGCCTTGGAGAGAGGGACGCTGGATGTCGAGATCCTGCGGGTCGAGAACTGGGGCTTGAGCCGGTGCGGCGGCGGCAAGCTCAAGCCTTTTTCTCATCTCCTTCGACTTCGCGAGCGCGAGAGCGGACGCGAGATCGGGCGGATGACCGTTCACGACTCAGGGCTGTGGGGCCAGTTTCGGCCGATTCCGGAAGGCGCCGACGGGCATGCGAGTCTGGCCATCCCGCCTCTGGCTGATTTCCAGGATTTCCTGAGCCGCCGATTCGGTTTCCTGCAGCCTGTCCAAAAGGTCCAGTATGTCGCCGCTGATGGCCTGAGGCAGTGCTCGCTTGTCGTCCCCTGTGTCGCTTTCCAGGCGCAGGGCAAGGTGTACCTCGTGGAGTCCGGCCGTCTCCTCTATGAGGTAAGGCTGGCGGACGGGCTGGTCTCGGTCACGGAGCACCGGTCGCGAGCCCGTGGACCGAGGAGGCTTGCCCCCGATCTCGAGACTCCCCTGGTCAGCGTGGGCTTCGCCTGGGCTCAGGCCCGGCGGGTGGCGGGGCAGCTCGCGGAGAGGTAGCGGAACCCCTCCGGCCCCGATCCTGCTAGCCTCCCAGGGTGATGCGTCGCGCCGCCTGGGGTCTCGCGCTGCTGGCCCTGCTCCTCGGTTGTGGTGGGGAAGGTGGGGAGGAGCGCGCCGCTCTTGTCATCTCCGGCAGCGCGGTCGGGGCCGAGGGGGAGATCCTCGCCCGGCATGTCCGGTCGTTCAGGGAGGCGAACCCCGGCATTCCGGTGGTCGTCCAGAGCACGCCGGACGACGCCAATCAACGGCACCAGCTCTATGTCCAGTGGCTCAACGCCCGGGTGGGGACGCCGGACGTCCTGCAACTCGACGTGGTCTGGACGCCCGAGCTCGCCGCGGCGGGTTGGATCCTCCCCCTGGACCGCTTCGGCCCGCGCACCGAGGACTTCTTTCCCGCCGCCCTGGCCGCCGACACCTGGCGGGACACCCTCTATGCCCTGCCATGGTTCATGGACGTGGGGATGCTCTACTGGCGGACCGACCTCATGGAGGCCCCTCCCGCTTCTCTCCAGGAGCTGGCGGCGGCGGCGCGGCGGACGGGTGGGTTCGTCTGGCAGGGGGCCCGCTACGAGGGGCTGGTGACGGTCTATATGGAGGTGCTGGGCGCGTTCGGCGGGAGCATCCTGACAGCGGACCATCGGGTTACGGTAGGCTCGCCCGAGGCCGTGGCCGCCCTGGTCTGGCTGCGGGACCTGATCCGCTCCGGCGCTACGCCGCGGGAGGTGCTCACCTGGCACGAGGAGGAGTGCCGGTTCGCCTTCCAGAACGGGCGCGCCGCCTTCCTCCGCAACTGGCCCTATGCCGTGCCGCTCCTGCGCGGGCCGGACTCCGCCGTGGCCGGCCGCTTCGCGGTGGCGCCCATGCCGGCCGCGGCCGGCGCGCCGGGCGGCCATCCCACGGCGGCCCTGGGCGGGGCCCAACTCGCCATCAACGCCTACAGCCGGCGGGCCGACGACGCCTATCGCCTCATCGCCTGGCTCACCGCGCCGGAGCGGATGCTGGAGCGGGCCCAGGCGGCCGGCCAGTACCCGGCCCGGCGCTCGGTCTACCGGGACCCGCGGCTCGCCGAGGCTCTGGGCGTCCCGGCGGCCGACGTGCTGCGCATCGTCGAGTCGGCGGCGCCGCGGCCGGCGACTCCTCTCTATACGCAGCTCTCGGAGATCCTCCAGATCCATCTCCACCGGGCGCTCTCGGGTCAGACCGAGCCGGGCCCGGCGCTCCAGAAGGCGGCTCGCGAGATGGAGGAGGTCATCAAGCGCACCCGCATCCGCGAGTTGGAGCCCGGTGCTGGAGCCCAGTAATGGCTGATCCCCGGTCGGATACCCGTCTCGCCTGGGGGCTTCTCGCCCCGGCCCTCGTGGTGATCGCCGGCGTGGCCCTCTTCCCCCTGGCCTGGACCTTCTGGGAGTCGCTCCACCTCCACGATCTGCGCATGCCCTGGCTGGGCCGCCCGTTCGTCGGCCTGGCCAACTACGCCGAGATCCTGGGGGACGGCCGCTTCTGGAGCTCGCTGGGGCACACCCTCTTCTTCGCCGCCGCGAGCGTCACTCTCGAGCTGGCGCTGGGACTCGTGCTCGCTCTCGCCATGGACCGGGCGACCCGATTCCGTGGCGCGGTGCGGGCGGCGGTGCTGGTGCCCTGGGCGCTGCCCACGGTGGTGGCGGCGCTCCTCTGGCGCTTTCTCTTCGACCCCCAGGCCGGGATTGTGGACGCCGCGCTGGTCCAGGCCGGCCTCGTGGACCGCCCAGTCGTCTGGTTCGCCCACCCGGTGACCGCGTGGGTGCCGGTAATCCTGGCCGACGTCTGGAAGACCACCCCCTTCGTGGCCCTGCTGCTCCTCGCCGGCCTGCAGGGCATCGACCGCTCGCTCTACGAGGCGGCGGCGGTGGACGGGGCAGGGGCGTGGCGGCGGCTCGTGTCCGTCACCCTGCCGCTGTTGAAGCCGGCGCTCCTCGTGGCGCTCCTCTTCCGGACCCTGGACGCCTTCCGGGTCTTCGACCTTGTCTACGTGCTGACCGGCGGCGGCCCGGGCACCGCCACCGAGCCGATCGCCCTCTATACCTTCACCACCTTCTTCTCCAACCTGCGCTTCGGGTACGGCTCGGCGCTCTCGGTGATGGTCTTCCTGGTGACCTTCGGCCTGGCGATGATCTACATCCATCTCCTGGGCGCGGACCCGGAGGAGGGGAGGCGATGAGGAACGGCCGATGGGGCCGATGGGGCCGATGGGGCCAATGGCTGGCCGCCGCGGCGCTGGTCCTTCTCCTGGCGCTGACCGCCTTCCCCCTCTGGCAGGCGCTGGTGGCGTCGGTCACTCCCGAGGCGCGGCTCTTCGCCGGCCCCTCGGCCTGGCCGTCCCAGCCGGTGGCGGACCACTACCGCGCGCTGTGGGACGAGCGGGACTTCTGGAAGCCGATCCGGAGCTCGCTGGTGGTGGCCGGCTCCACCACCCTGATCTGCGTCGCCCTCGGGGCGCTGGCGGCCTACGCCCTGGCGCGGCTGCGCTTCCGGGGCCGGACCGTGGTCCTGGGGTTCGTGCTGGCGGTGGGGATGTTCCCGCAGATCTCCATCGTCAGCCCCCTCTACCTGGTGCTGCGGGAGCTGCGGCTGATCGATACCTACCCGGGGCTCGTGCTGCCGTACGTGACCTTTGCCCTGCCGCTGGCGGTGTGGCTCCTCACCGGCTACTTCCGGCAGCTCCCGCCCGAT
>DASPJI010000147.1:0-5673 GCA_035628695.1 Thermoanaerobaculia bacterium
GGCGGTGGAGGCGCCGCCGATCCTGCCGGTGCCGCGCCAGGGTAGCCTGCCGCTCTCGTTCGCCCAGCAGCGGCTCTGGTTCCTCCACCGGTTGGCGCCGGATAGCGCGGCCTACAACGTGCCTCTGACGGTGGGGCTGTCGGGCCGGCTGGATGCCGCCGCGCTTGCCGCAGCGCTCCACGAGATCGGCCGCCGTCACGAGGTGCTGCGCACCACCTTCGCCGAGCGCCAGGGCCGCCCTTTCCAGGTGATCGCGCCGGAGCCGCGGCTGCCGCTGCCGCTCCTCGATCTCTCGGGCCTGCCGGCGGCGGAGCGCGAGGCCGAGGTGCTGCGGCGCGCTCTGACCGAGGCGCTGGCGCCGTTCGATCTCGCGGCCGGGCCGCTGGTGCGCGCGGCGCTCCTGCGGCTGGGCGAGGAGGACCACGCGCTGCTGGTGACCATGCACCACATCGTCACCGACGGATGGTCCAGGGGAATCTTCCTGCGCGAGCTGACGGCGCTCTATGCCGGTCACCGGTTGCCGGAGCTGCCGGTGCAGTACGGCGACTTCGCGGTCTGGCAGCGGGCCTGGCTGTCGGGCGGTGTGCTGGAGACGCAGATCTCCTATTGGCGGCAGCGCCTGGCCGGAGCGCCCGCGCGTCTCGCCCTGCCCGCGGACCGGACGCGGCCGGCGGTGGCGACCGACCGGGGGGAGTTGCGGCCCGTGGCCCTGTCTCCTGAGCTGTCGCGGTCACTCACGGCGCTGGCCCGGAGCGAAGGGGCGACGCCGTTTATGGTCCTGCTGGCCGGGTTCGCGGCTCTCCTGGGCCGCTACTCCGGCCAGGACGACGTGGTGGTGGGGACCCCCGTCGCGGGCCGCAACCGGCGGGAGGTCGAAGGGCTCATCGGCTTCTTCGTCAACAACCTGGCGTTGCGAGTGGAGCTGGCGGACGGGCTCGGCTTCGTGGACCTGCTCCGGCAGGTGCGGCGGACGGCGCTGGACGCCTACGCGCACCAGGACATCCCTTTCGAGCGCCTCGTCGAGGAGGTGGTGGCGGAGCGGGGCGGCCTCGATCACTCGCCGCTCTTTCAGGTGACGCTGGCGGTGCAGAACACACCCGTTGTCGGCGACGGGGTGGTGCCGGGGCTGGAGCTGCGGCGGGTGACGGCGGAGCCCGTCGCAGCCAAGTTCGAACTGAGCCTGGTCTTCGCTCTGCTCGGCGAGGAGTTGGCGGGCGGCCTGGAATACAACACCGACCTCTTCGACGCCACCACGGCGGACCGGCTGGCGCGGCACTTCGCGCGGCTGCTGGAGGTGGCGATGGCGGCACCGGAGATGGCCTGGCCGGAGCTGCCGCTGCTGGACCGGTCCGAGGCGCAGCAGGTGCTGCTGGAGTGGAACGACACCGAAGCTGCCTATCCGGGAAGCGGGAGCTGTCTGCATGAATTGGTCTTCGAGCAGGCGGAGCGGACGCCTGAGGCGGTGGCGGTGGTGGCCGGCGAGGAGGGGGAGGAGCACCTGACCCACGCCGAGCTGCGCCGCCGTGCGGGGTGGCTGGCTCATCGGCTGCGGCGCCTCGGGGTCGCGCCGGAGGTGCCCGTGGCGCTCTGCGCCGAGCGCTCGCTGGAGATGGTGGTAGGCCTGCTGGGCATCCTGGAGGCGGGCGGCGCGTACGTCCCCCTGGACCCCGACTATCCGGCCGAGCGCCTGGCCTACATGGTGGAGGACTCGGCGGCGGCGCTGCTGCTGGCCCAGCGCCACCACACGGACAGGCTGCCGGAGAACGGGACTCGGATCCTCTTCCTGGACGAGCTGGCGTGTCCGGAGGCGGGCGCGCCGCCGGCCATGCCCGATGGCGCCACGCCGGACAACCTGCTGTACGTGATCTACACCTCGGGCTCGACGGGCCGCCCCAAGGGGGTGATGGTGCGCCACCGGGGCGTGGTCAACCGCCTGCTCTGGGCGGCCCACGCCTATCCGGTGACGGCGGCGGACCGGGTGCTGCAGAAGGCGCCGTTCAGCTTCGACTTCTCGGTCTGGGAGTGCTTCGGCGCGCTGCTGTCCGGGGCGCGGCTGGTGCTCGCCCGCCCGGGCGGCCAGCGCGACGGCGCCTACCTGGCGCGGACGGTGGTGGAGCAGGGGATCACGCTGCTGCACTTCGTGCCGGCGATGCTGCAGGCCTTCCTGGAAGAGGAGGGGCTGGAGAGCTGCCACAGCCTGCGCTTCATCTTCTCGGGCGGCGATGCCCTGACGTCCGAGACGGTGGAGCGGTTCCAGGTCCGGATGCCTGCCGGGGTGCTGCTGCGCAACCAGTACGGCCCCACCGAGATCTCCATCGACGTCACCGAGTGGGTCTGCCGTGAGGAGCGGACCGGCAGCACGCCGCCCATCGGCAAGCCTCTGGGTAATGGCCGGGTTTATGTCATCGGGCCCAATGGGGAGCTGGTGCCGGCCGGGGTGCCCGGAGAGCTATTGCTGGGCGGCGTGGGGGTGGCCCGTGGCTACCGGGGCCGGCCCGACCTGACGGCGGAGCGGTTCGTGCCCTCCCCCTGGGGAGACGAGGCGGGGGCGCGTCTCTATCGCACCGGGGACCGGGTGCGCCAGCTGGCGGACGGCAATCTCGAGTTCCTGGGCCGCGTCGATCACCAGGTCAAGATCCGCGGCTACCGCATCGAGCCGGGGGAGATCGAAGCGGTGCTGGCGCTGCATCCTGCGGTGCGCGAGGCGGCCGTGGTGGTGCGGCAGGACGCGGCGGGGCTGCGGTCGCTGCTGGCCTGCGTGGTGCCGGTGCCGCTGCCGGGCACCGCCGCAGTGACCACCGAGGAGCTGCGGGCCGCGATGCGCGGCTCCCTGCCGGACTACATGGTGCCCGGAGCGTTCGCGCTCCTGGAGGAGCTGCCGCTGACGCCGAGCGGCAAGGTGGACCGCAAGGCTCTGGAGAAGTTGGCTCCGGCGCGCGACGAGCGCGCCGCAGAGCCGGCGGCGATCAGGCCGCGCACGCCGTCCGAGGAGATCCTGGCGGCGATCTTCGCGGAGGTCCTGCGGCACGAGCGGGTGGGATTGCACGACGGCTTCTTTGATCTCGGGGGGCACTCGCTGCTGGCGACCCAGGTGGTGTCGCGGGTACGCCAGGCCTTTGGGGTCGAGCTGCCGGTCCGCGAGCTCTTCGAGGCGCCGACAGTGGCCGGCTTGGCCGAGCGGATCGAGCGGCTGCGGCGAGCCCGCTCCGAGCTGGCGGTCGTTCCCGTGCCGCGGGTGCCCGGAGAGCAGGGGGGCCTGCCGCTCTCCTTCGCTCAGCAGCGGCTCTGGTTCCTCCACCGGCTGGCGCCGGACAGCGCGGTCTACAACGTGCCGATGGCCGTGCGGCTGTCGGGCCGGCTGGACGCAGCCGCGCTTGCCGGCGCGCTCCGCGAGATCGGCCGCCGCCACGAGGCGCTGCGCACCACCTTCTCCGAGCTCCAGGGGCACCCGGTGCAGGTGATCGACCCGGAGCCACGGTTGACTCTGATGACCGTCGGTCTCGCGGACCTGCCGCCGTCGGAGCGCGAGGCCGAGGTCCTTCGGCGAGCCCTGGCCGAGGCGCTGGCGCCATTCGATCTCGCGGCCGGGCCGCTGGTGCGCGCGACGCTTCTGCGGCTGGGTGCTGAGGAGCACGCGCTGCTGGTGACCATGCACCATATCGTCACCGATGCATGGTCCATGGGCATCTTTCTGCGCGAGCTGACGACGCTGTACGGCGCCTTTGTCCAGGATCGGCCTTCGCCGTTGCCGGAGTTGCCGATCCAGTATGGCGATTTCGCGGCCTGGCAGCGGATCTGGCTGTCGGGAGAGGTGTTGGAGTCGCAGATCTCCTACTGGCGGGAGCGGTTGTCAGGGGTGCCGGTCCGGCTCAACCTACACACGGACCGGCCGCGGCCGGCGGTGGAGACCCACCGTGGGGCTTCCCTGCCGGTGGTGCTGCCTCTGGAGCTGTCACGGTCGCTCACGACGCTGGCCCGGCGCGAGGGGGCGACGCCGTTCATGGTCTTGCTGGCCGGGTTCGCGGCCCTCCTGGGCCGCTACTCCGGCCAGGACGACGTGGTGGTGGGTTCGCCCATCGCGGGCCGCAACCGGCGGGAGATCGAGGGGCTGATCGGCTTCTTCGTCAACACCCTGGCCCTGCGGGTGGAGCTGGCGGACGGCTTGGGCTTCATGGAGCTGGTGCGTCAGGTGCGGCAGACGGCGCTGGACGCCTACGCGCATCAGGACATCCCCTTCGAGCGTCTGGTCGAGGAGCTGGTGACGGAACGGGACCTGAGCCACTCACCGCTGTTCCAGGCGGTGCTGACGCTGCAGAACGCGTCCGTGATCACAGAAGGCGGTGGGGTGCCGGGGCTGGAGCTGCGGCCGGTGGAGGTGGCGCCCGGGACAGCGAAGTTCGAGCTGAGCCTGGGCTTTACTCTGCGCGGCGAGGAGCTGGCAGGGAGCCTGGAGTACAACACCGACCTGTTCGATACGGCTACGGTGGAGCGTCTCGCCCGGCACCTGGCGCGCCTGCTGGAAGGGGCTACCGCCAGTCCGGGGGTCTGGCTCGCGGAGCTGCCGTTGCTGGATGAGTCCGAACGGCGGCAGCTCCTCCAGGAGTGGGGCCAGGGGCTGGCGACGCCCGCGACCGACCGGCCGGTGCACCGGCTGGTGGCGGCGCGAGCGGCCGAAGCGCCGGAGGCGGTGGCGCTGGTCTCGGCGGCCGGCCATGCCGTGACCTACGGCGAGCTGAGCCGGCGCGCGGCGGGGCTCGCTCACCGTCTGCGCGCCCTGGGAGTGGGGCCGGAGGAGCGGGTGGGAGTCCTTCTGGACCGCTCTCCGGAGGAGGTCACGAGCCTCCTCGCGGTGCTCCTGGCCGGGGGCGCCTATGTGCCGCTCGATCCGACCTGGCCGCGGGAGCGGGTGGGGCTGGTGATCGAAGACGCCGGCGTCCGGGTGGTGCTGACCACCTCGGAGCGGGGAGACCTCCTGCCAGGTCCGAGCCCGCTGCTGCTGGATCGCGTCTGGGACGAGGCGGGCTCGGCGACCTCCGGACCTCCCGCGGAGGTCGACCATCTGGCCTACGTGATCTACACCTCGGGCTCGACCGGCAGACCCAAAGGAGTAGAGATCACTCACCGGAGCCTGCTGCGTCTGCTCGCCTGGCACCAGCGGGCCTTCGCGGTGACGGCTGCGGACCGGGCGACTCGGCTGTCGGGCCTGGCCTTCGATGCCGCGGTCTGGGAGCTTTGGCCCTATCTCGTGTCCGGCGCCAGTGTCCACGTACCGGACGAGGAGAGCCGCACCTCCCCTCCGGCTCTGCGCGAGTGGCTGCTCGCCCAGGGGATCACCATCGGCTTCGTCTCCACGCCGGTGGCCGAGGCTCTGCTGCCTATTTCCTGGCCTGCTTACACCCCCCTGCGGGTGCTGCTGACCGGTGGCGACCGTCTGCACCGCGACCCTGGCCCGCTGCCGTTCACGCTGGTCAACAACTACGGCCCGACGGAGAGCACGGTGGTGGCGACCTCGGGCGCGGTGCAGCCGCAGGGCGCGGGCCGGGCACCGGACATCGGCCAGCCGGTCGACGGCACCCGGGTGCTGCTGCTGGACCGGGAGCTGCGGCTGGTGCCGCCCGGGGTGGCCGGGGAGATCTGCATCGGCGGCCCGGGCCTGGCCCGGGGCTACCTGGG
>DASPJI010000148.1:0-12434 GCA_035628695.1 Thermoanaerobaculia bacterium
AGTCCAGCCAGGGGAGGCCCGCGTGGGTCGACTTCGCCAGGCTGTCCTGGATGTCGAACTGGAAGACGCTCTTCGGCGACGCCGTCCAGCGGTTGGTCAGGCGGTGCTCATCGGGGTCGCCGGTCCGGGGGTTACCCGGCAGCAGCTCGCGTACCGAGAAGCGGTCCGTCGGCCAGTGCCCCTCGAAGTCCTCCAGGAAGTCCCCCCAGCTCTTCAGGTTGTGGCGGTCCATGTAGGACTGCGGGAACGAGAAGGCGTGATCGATGCCGACCACCACCGGCTCGCCTCCAGTCAGCTTCTCGAGCAGCCACTCGGCCAGCTCCTGGCGGCTCCACCAGCCCGCCTCGTGGCTCGGGTTCCCTTCCTTGTAGGGCTCGTGATCCTCCACCGCCGAGAAGACCCGGATCTCGCGGATGCGGTCCCCCGGTTCCTTGCGGCCGGAGTAGCGGACACCGATGTATTGATGGAACTCAGGCATGCATCCCTCCCGTTCTCGCGCACAGTCTATCAATCAAGTGCCCGTCATCCGGGTGGCCGAGCCTCCCTCCCCCAAAGAGGCCCATGAAACGGAATGGGGCGGATCGACACCTATGGATGGAAACGGGCCCGCCGTCTGTTTGGGGACCCGCAACCGGATAGATCTTGGACCCTGACATAGAATCCTTCCTGACGAAGCGACCCTGCCGAGAGACAGACCGGCCGTTCTCGGATGTACACCGGCGAGAGGTGTCGCTCGCCGGAACCGGCAAACAGGAGGAGCCCCGATGATCGAGTTCCTGCTGGCGAATGGCAACCTTCCATTCACCATCGCCCTGACCGTCATGGTCGGCATCGCGCTGCTGGAGGCGGCAGGCACCCTGCTGGGCTTCGGCTCCAGCGCCGCCCACCCGGCGGGCGCCGACCTGGACGCCGGCGGCGGCCCCCATCTCCACCTGGACGGCCACGCCGACGTGCACGTGGACCATCCGGAGCTCCATGCAGGCCACCATGGCGCCCTGGCCCACGCCGACCATGGCGATCTGCATCACGACGTCCATGGGGACGCGGACAGCGCCTCGGCGATCGGCAAGCTCCTCGCCTGGCTGGGCCTCGGCAAGCTGCCGGCCATGGTCTGGCTGGTGGTCTTCCTGACCTCGTTCGGCCTCACCGGCCTGGCGCTGCAGATGCTGATCCGCGGCTTCGCCGGCGGCCTGCTGCCGGCTGGGGCCGCCGCCCCCATGGCCCTGTTCCTCTGCCTGCCCGTCGTCAAGGTCGGCGGCGGGCTGCTCGCGCGGATCCTCCCCAGAGACGAGACCAGCGCCGTGGCGGCGGAGTCGTTCGTCGGCCAGGTCGCGGTGGTCACGCTGGGCACCGCCCGGCGCGGCCAGCCGGCCGAGGCCAAGCTCAGAGATACTTATGGCAAGACCCACTATGTCCTGGTAGAGCCGGAGAGCTCGGGCGACGAGCTCGAGACCGGCTCCCAGGTTCTACTCGTCAGTCGCGCGGGCGCGGTCTTCTCCGGCGTCCGCAACCCGTACGGGACCCTGATGGACTGACCCGCTCCGGCGAGGTCAGAAGGAGCTCTCAATGGAAAACCTCATCTTCATCGCCTTCGTCGCCGGGATGGCGCTCATCGCCCTGCTGGCGATCGGCTTCATCCTGACGCGCCTCTATCACCGCGCCTCGAAGGAGGAGTCCTTCGTCCGCACCGGCTTCGGTGGCCAGAAGGTCATCCTGAATGGCGGTGCCCTGATCCTGCCGGTCCTGCACGAGACCATCCGGGTCAACATGAACACCCTGCGCCTGGAGGTGCGGCGGTCCAACGAGCAGGCGCTGATCACCCGCGACCGGATGCGGGTCGACGTCCAGGCCGAGTTCTACGTGCGCGTCAAGCCCACCGAGGAGGCGATCGCCGACGCCGCCCAGACGCTCGGCAAGCGCACCATGGACCCGAACGCCCTCAAGGAGCTGGTCGAGGCGAAGTTCGTCGACGCCTTGCGCGCCGTGGCGGCGGAGATGGCCATGCAGGAGCTGCACGAGCAGCGGGTCAACTTCGTCCAGAAGGTACAGACCGCCGTCTCCGAGGACCTGCTCAAGAACGGCCTCGAGCTGGAGTCGGTGTCGCTGACTTCGCTCGACCAGACGAACCGTGAGTACTTCAACCCCAACAACGCGTTCGACGCCGAGGGTCTGACCAAGCTCACGGAAGAGATCGAGACGCGCCGCAAGAAGCGCAACGACATCGAGCAGGACACCCAGGTGGCCGTGCAGTCCAAGAACCTGGAAGCCGAGCGCCAGAAGCTCGAGCTGTCCAAGCAGGAGGAGTACGTGCGCCTCGACCAGCAGAGGGAGATCGCCATCCGGCGCGCCGCCCAGGCCGCCGAGATCGCCCGCGAGCAGGCCGAGAAGAACCGCCAGGCCAAGGAGGCCGAGATCCTCGCCAAGCAGCAGGTGGACCTTGCGGACATCTCCGCCCACCAGGCGCTGGCGCAGCAGCGGATCGAGACCGAGCGCCAGGTCCAGGAGCTGGACATCGTCAAGGTGCGGACGCTCGAGACCGCCGAGATCGAGAAGCGCAAGGCCGTGGAGATGGCCGAGCAGGATCGGGCCATCGCCATCGCCGAGAAGTCCAAGGCACAGTCCGAGGCCCAGGCTCTGGCCGACCAGGCGCGCGCCGTGGCCGCCAAGGCCGAGGAGCAGGTGGTGACCGCCCGCGAAGCCGAGCGCGCCGAGCGGGCCAAGCAGATCGAGCTGGTCAAGGCGAGCCAGGAGGCGGAGCGCGAGGCGATCGGCATCACCACCGGCGCGCGCGCCGAGAAGCAGGCCGCCGAGGACCGGGCGACCGCCGTCCGGACGCTCGCCCACGCCGAAGCCGACCAGGCCAAGATCGCGGCCCAGGGCGAGGCCGAGGCCGAAGTGGTGCGTGCCGAAGCCGCGGCCAAGCGCTACGAGGTCGAGGCCACGGGTAAGCGGGCCCTGAACGAAGCCGCCAATGCCCTGAGCCCCGAGGCGATCGCAATGCAGGTCCGGCTCGCCCTGCTCGAGCACCTGCCGGAGATCATCCGCGAGGCGGTCAAGCCCATCGAGCGCATCGAAGGGATCAAGATCGTCCAGGTGGGCGGTCTGGGCCTGGACGGCGCCGCAAATGGCGACGGCCAGGTGGTTACCGGCGGCGGTGGCGGTGGCAGCCTCGCCGACCAGGTGGTCAACAGCGCCCTGCGCTACCGCGCCCAGGCGCCGCTGCTCGACTCGCTGCTCCAGGACGTCGGCCTCTCCAGCCACGAGCTCGCCGGCCTGACCCAGGCCCTCCACGCCAAGGGCAACGGCGGCGCCGAGCCGGCGCACCCGCAGCTCCCGCAAGGGGAGACGGTGGCCGTCCACAAGCCCAAGCAGAAGACGACCTGACCGGCGTCTGACAGTCCGCGGGGCATCCGGCCGTCCTCGAACGGCGGGTGCCCCGCTACACTCTTCCCATGTCCACCTTCCTGATCCGCGCCGCCCGGCGAAGGAACCTCATCCCCCGGATCTCGGAGACCGAGCGCCAGGCCCTGGAAGCCGGCACGGTCTGGGTGGACGGCGAGCTGTTCTCGGGCCGGCCGGATTTCCGGCGCATGCTGCGCGAGCCCTACCCCATCCTCGCGGACGAGGAGCGGGCCTTCCTCGATGGGCCGGTCGAGCGCCTCTGCGCCCTGGTGGACGACTGGGAGGTCTCCCGCCGGCGCGAGCTGCCGCCGAAGGTGTGGGACCTGCTCAAGGAGGAGCGCTTCTTCGGTCTGGCGATCCCACGGGAGCACGGCGGCCACGGCTTCTCCCCCCTGGCCCTCTCCACCATCTTCGGCACCCTCGCCTCCAGGTCGCTGGCGCTGTCGGCCGTGGTGCTCATCCCCAACTCGGTGGGGCCCGGCGAGCTGTTACTGGAATACGGCACGCCCGAGCAGCAGGCCTTCTTCCTCCCCCGGCTCGCCCGTGGCGAGGAGATCCCCTGCTTCGCCCTCACCGAGCCCGAGGCTGGCTCCGACGCCGCCTCTCTCCGCTCCGAGGGGGTCCTCTTCCGTGACAGCAAGGGCGACCTAGCCATCCGTCTCTCCTGGAGCAAGCGCTACATCACCCTCGCTCCGGTCGCCACCCTGCTGGGCCTCGCCTTCCGGCTGCGCGACCCGGAGAACCTCCTCGGCCGCGGCGAGGACGTGGGGATCACCTTGGCGCTGGTGCCCACCCACCTGCCGGGGGTGCGCATCGGCGACCGCCACGACCCCATGGGCGTCCCCTTCCCCAACGGCCCCACGGAGGGAAGGGACGTGGTGATCCCCGCGGACCGGATCATCGGCGGGCCCGAGTACGCCGGCCGCGGCTGGAAGATGCTCATGGAAGCGCTGTCGGCCGGGCGCTCCATCTCGCTGCCGGCGCAGTCGGTGGGCGGGGCCAAGTACGTCGCCCGGGTGGCGGGCGCCTATGCCGCGGTCCGCCGCCAGTTCGGGGTGGAGATCGGCCGTTTCGAGGGGATCGAGGAGCCCCTAGCCCGCATCGGGGGTCTCACCTGGCTCATGGAGGCGGCGCGGGTCGCCACCTGCGGCGCCGTGGGGTCGGGGCACCGGCCGGCGGTGATCTCCGGCGTGGTCAAGTACCAGCAGACCGAGTTGCTCCGCCGCGTCGTCCAGGACGGCATGGACGTCCTGGGAGGCGCCGCCCTCTCTCGGGGGCCTCGCAACCTCATGGCCGCCGCCCACATGGGGGCCCCGATCGGCATCACCGTCGAGGGGGCGAACATCCTCACCCGGACCCTCATCGTCTTCGGTCAGGGGGCGATCCGCTGCCATCCCTATGCGCTCGCCGAGATCCGCGCCCTGGAGTCCGGGGACGCGGCGGCGCTCCGCAAGGCGCTCCTGGGGCACGCGGGTTCCTTCCTGCGCAACCTCGTCCGCTCCGCCCTGCTGGGCCTCACCCGTGGGCGCCTGGCCGGATCGCCGGTTGCCGGCCCCACCGCGGGAAGCTGGCGCCGCCTCGCCTGGGCCTCGGCGCGGTTCGCCCTGCTGACCGACCTCGCCCTCCTGTCCCTGGGGAGCCGGCTGAAGTTGCGCGAGAAGCTCGCCGGCCGCTTTGCCGACGCCCTCTCCTGGATGTACCTGGGCTTCTGCGCGTTGCGGCGCTTCGAGGCCGAGGGACGGCGCGAGGAGGACCTGCCGTTCGTCCTCTGGGCGACCGAGCACGCCCTGGACCAGATCCAGACCGCCTTCGAGGGGATCTACCGCAACTTCGAGGGTCCGCTGGGATGGCTGATGCGCGGTCCGGGCGCCTGGTGGTGCCGGGTGAACCCGCTGGGCCGGCCGCCGTCCGACCGCCGGGGCGCACGGGTCGCCGCCGCCCTGCGGAGCGCCGGCGCGCTGCGGGACCGCCTGACCGCCGGGGTGTTCCTCCCCGCCGATCCCACCCAGGCGCTGGGGAGGCTCGAGCGGGCTTTCGCGCTGGTGGCCGAGGCGGCGCCGGTGGCCGAGACGATCGCCCGCGCCTCCCGTCAGGGGACCCTCCCCGCCGGCCGGCCGGAAGAGCTGCTGGACTGGGCCGTGGCCGCCGGGGTCGTCACCGCGGAGCAGGCCGGACTGGTGAGGCGGGCCGCCGAGGCCCGCCTCGATGCCATTCAGGTGGATAGCTTCGGGCTGGAGGAGTACCTCCGGCTGGAGCGGCCCAAAGCCGCTCCAGCCGAAGCCGTGCAGCTCAGTTGAGCGGACAGCCGAGGTTGTTGTCGTTGTCCAGCCTGGTGGCGAGGGCCAGCATGGTGTCGCGGTTGTTGCTGGCCAGGGCCGCGTTGACATCGGAGATGATGGCCGAGGCGGTCCGGGTGTAGTCCACGCCCGAGTGCGCGGCGTTGAGGAGCGCCGCGACCGCCGCCCGCAGCAGGATCTTCGCCGCACCCAGCGAGCCCGGGCCGCCGCCACCCTGGAGGGCCTGCAGCAGGGTCTGGCTCCCCAGCGACGGGAAGCCGCCGGCCGAGAAGACGCTGCCTACCGTCTGGCCCGGCGTGTAGCCGGTGCCGGCCCACGACTCGGTGTGATTCTTCCAGTAGCCGGGCGTGCAGCCCTCGTCACCGGTGACCGGCGGCGGAGGAGGAGGCGTCACCACCGGCAGCGGGATGCGCAGGGCGCCCAGGATCCAGAGCAGCGAGTCCGGGTTCTGGTTCAACGGCTCGGAGAAGAGCTGCACCGTGGTCGAGGAGACGCCCGCCGGTACGTTGACGGTGATGGCGTCCGTGTCCCACGACGCGCCGTCCGAAGCATTCAGGCCGTTGACCACGCTGGGGTTGTTGCTGATGTCGATACGGTCCGGACGGTTCGGGGTGCCGTCGCCCGAGAACACCCACAGCGTCGCCGACCGGGCCGACGTGGACGAACCGTGCGAGAAGGTCACCGGCACCGTCACCCGGGTGGGGCCGGGGGTCGGATCGATCCCATAGGCGAAGTCCAGACCGTCATAGACGATCAGGCGATACATGGCGGTGTCGGCCGGGTTCGTGTAGATCACCACCAGGCCCGCGCCGTTCAGGTGGAAGAGGTTGCTGGCCGTGTTGCCGTCCTGGATCGGGAAGGTCTGCGAGCCCGTGCCCCGCGCCTGCACGATCGAGGTGACATCCGCCAGGAAGCCGATATTGTTGATCGGGCCGCCCGCCGAGGCCGGCTGTGTCTCCGTGCCAATGATCGTGCCGGTGATCAGGCTGCCGTCGAAACGCAGCACCTGATCCTTGTATGGCTGGCTGGGGATGATGCAGCTCCCGCCGCTCATCGGGCAGGGACGGTCCCGCCCCGTCCAGTAGAGCAGCGCTGCCTGGACCGTTCCCGGGATGTTTACCGTCAGGTTCCTCGTTCCGCTTCCAATCGCCTGCAGTCCCACGCCCCCTTCGGTCATCGCCAGACCTTGCCCCTGGATATCCAGCGCCACGCTCAGCGTCGTCGCCTGGACTGTTCCGCCAAGAAGCACCATGCACAGAACGGCCAGACACAGCTTTACAACAGACACTCTCATCCTTACACCTCCGTGAAGAAAAAACATCTGTGGGACCTCTCGAGGGAGGGGCTGCCGCGATGCGCGGCGCAAAGAGCTACGAGTGTTGCCCCAGATCGAGTGCATCGTGCGACTCTCCCCGGGCTTTTCGGGAGCCGGGCGATCTCGGATGAGATCCCTGGCTTTGCGGCCCCGCCTCGCGACGGGTGTGCCTTTTCGGAGCCTCAGAGCAAAGATGGTTCAGTAGAAGATCAGCCTCCGCACAGTCCAAGGAATTGTGCAGAGTCCGTACCATCGCTCTTTGGCTATTCGGTGATGTTCGATAGAGGGAATTGGTACAATGAGCTGCCCGCTTTCGAACCCTTGGGAGGATCCTGAATGCCCCTGTTCCGAGTGCTCGCCGCTCTCCTGCTTCTGCCGGTCTGCGTCGCGGTCCCCGTGGCCGCCGCCACCGGCAGCTCGACCGACCCCGTCTACCGCACGCCCCCTCAGGCGCTGGTGGATATCGTCGACGCGCCTCCGACTCCGGACGTGGACGTGGATCCGAGACGGGAGTGGCTGCTGCTCCTGGAGCGCCCCAACCTGCCACCGATCTCGGAGCTGGCCGAGCGCGAGCTGCGCCTGGCCGGGCTGCGCATCCGGCCGCGGACGAGCGGACCGAGCCGCACCCGCTACTTCACCGGCCTGGAGCTGCTCCGCGTCGCGGACGGCTCCCGGCGCCGGATCACCGGCCTCCCCACCGGCGCCAGGATCGAAAACATCCGCTGGTCGCCGGACGGCTCACGGCTCGCCTTCACCCACACCGGGCAGGAAGCCATCGAGCTCTGGGTGGCGGAGGTGGCCACCGGCCAGGCCCGACGGCTGGGGGATGCCCGGCTCAACCTCGTGGCGCGTACCGTCCCCGTCTGGCTGCGTGACGGCCGCGGCCTCGTGGCCACCCTGGTCCCGGCGGACCGCGGGGCCGAGCCCTCGGTGTCCCAGGTGCCCACGGGGCCGGTGATCCAGGAGAGCCTGGGCCGCACGGCGCCCGCCCGCACCTACCAGGACCTCCTCAAGAGCGCCTCCGACGAGGCCCTCTTCGAGCACTATCTCACCTCCCAGCTCGCCCGGATCGACCTCGATGGCCGGGTCACGCCGCTCGGCGCCCCCGGTCTCCTGGACCGCTTCTCGACCTCGCCCGACGGCCGCTACCTGCTGACCGAGACCCTGCACCGCCCGTTCTCCTACCTGGTGCCGGCGAGCCGCTTCCCTCGGCGGATCGAGGTTTGGGACCTCGCCACGGGCCAGCGGGTGCGGGAGATCGCCGACGTGCCGCTCCAGGACGAGGTCTCGACCCAGTTCGACGCCGTCCCCAAGGGGCCGCGCCAGCTCGAGTGGCGGGCCGATGCCCCCGCGACCCTGGTCTGGGCCGAGGCGCTGGACGGTGGCAACCCCTCCGCCCCGGCCGAGCACCGCGACCGCATCGTGGCTCTGGCGGCGCCTTTCGTGGGGGATCCCGTGATCCTCGCCACCCTGCCGCTCCGCTACTCGGGCGTCTCCTGGGGAAACGGTGACACCGCCCTGGTGCGCGATCGGTGGTGGAAAGACCGCCGGATCCGCACCTGGCGAATCCGGCCCGACTCGCCCACGTCCGCTCCCGATCTCCTCTTCGACCGCTCCTCCGAGGACCGCTACAGCGATCCCGGCGTTCCGGTAATGGTCGAGAACGAGGCCGGCCGCCACGTGATGCTGCTCGCCGGCGGCGGCAAGACGCTCTATCTGACCGGCGACGGCGCCTCGCCCGAGGGGGACCGCCCCTTCCTCGACGCCTACGACCTGACCACCAGGAAGGCACGGCGACTCTTCCGCTCGGAGGCCCCGTTCTACGAGGATCCGCTCCTGCCGTTGCCGTCGCGGGATAACGCGGTACGCGAGCTGCTGGTCCGCCGCGAATCGGTCATGGAGCCGCCGAACTACTTCGTCCGTGACCTGCGGACCGGCAAGCTCCGCCAGCTCACCTCCTTCCCCCATCCGATGCCGCAGCTCGCCGGCCTCCAGAAGGAGCTCGTCCGCTACAAGCGGGACGACGGCGTCCAGCTCACGGCGACCCTCTACCTGCCGCCCGGCTACAAGCCGGCCGACGGCCCGCTGCCGCTGCTGATGTGGGCCTACCCCGAGGAGTTCAAGAGCGCCGACGCGGCCAGCCAGGTCCAGGACTCCCCCTACCGCTTCGACCGGGTGGCGCCGGGCTCGCCGCTCGTCTGGCTCGCCGCCGGCTACGCCGTGCTCGACAACCCCACCATGCCGATCGTCGGCGCCGGCGACGCGGAGCCGAACGACACCTACGTCGAGCAGCTCGTGGCGAGCGCCAGGGCGGCGGTGGACGAGATGGTGCGCCGCGGCGTGGCGGACCCGCGCCGCATCGCGATCAGCGGCCACTCCTACGGCGCCTTCATGACCGCGAACCTCCTCGCCCACTCCGACCTCTTCGCCGCCGGCATCGCCCGCAGCGGCGCCTACAACCGCACCCTCACCCCCTTCGGCTTCCAGGCCGAGGAGCGGTTGCTGTGGAAGGCCTCCGAGACCTACCTGCGGATGTCCCCCTTCATGTACGCCGACAAGATCAACGAGCCGATCCTCCTGATCCACGGCCAGGTGGACAACAACTCCGGTACCGACCCCATCCAGAGCGAGCGGTTCTACAGCGCGCTCAAGGGGCAGGGCGCTACCACCCGTCTGGTGATGCTTCCCGGCGAGAGCCACGGCTACGCCGCCCGCGAGTCGCTCCTCCACATGCTCTGGGAGACTCACTCGTGGCTCGAGCGGTACGTGAAAAACCGGCCGGCGGAGGTTGTCTCGTCCTCAGCCTCGAAAGCACCTCGTTGATATAGGGAATGTTCCCTAACTCAAAGGAGTCCCGTATGACCTACGAAGCGCCCGAGGTTTTCGAGCTGGGCAGTGCCGAAGAGCTGACCCTTGGCTCTTGTGGCGGTCCGATGGACTGGTGCGGCTTCTACATCATCGATATCCAGGGCTGTGAGCCGCCCTGTGGCGTCCACGAGGAGCCGAGGGAAGAGTAGGGTTATCGAGGCTCCCGGCAAGGTCCACCGCGCCGGGAGCCCTCCCTCCCTTCATCATGGATGGACGATTCGAAGCCGCGGAGCACGTCCGCTCCAGCACCGGCGAGGAGGGGACCGTCCTCCTCGACCTGCGGTCGGGCAAGTACTTCGCCCTCAACGCGGTGGGCGGGCTCCTCTGGGAGTCGATGGCGGCGGGGGCTTCCCGGAGCGTCCTCGTGCAGCGGCTCGCCGAGCGTTTCCCCGAGGTCCCGGCCGACCGGCTCGGGCACGACGCCGACGCCCTGCTCTCCCAGCTCCTGGCCAAAGGTCTGCTGCGGCCCAGGACCGGCCCCGGGGATGAAAAGGAGGCGCCCGCGCCCCGCCCTGTTTTTCAGCCCGTGTGGAAGGACGGCTCGGCTCTCGAGGCAGCCACCGCCTCCCCGTTCTGGGTCCCCATAGCCTTCCTCGCGCTGCTGGCCTCGGACTTCATCCTCCAGGTGCTGGGCTTCTCCCGCTTCCACGGTCTGGTGCGGCGTATCCCCACCCGTCCCGCGGCGGCTTCGGCGGCGCGGGCGCAGCGCATCGTCCGCAGCGTCGACCGGGCCTCTGCCTTCTATTTCAAGCGTGCCTGGTGCCTGCAGCGCTCCGCCGTCACCGCGGGCCTGCTCCGCCTCTCGGGCCTCCCCGCCCGGCTGGTCATCGGCGCCCGGCGGGTGCCCTTCTACGCCCACGCCTGGGTAGAGCTCGACGGCCGCGTGGTCAACGACCGTCCCGCCGTGCGCCAGGAGTACGAGGTCCTGGAGACCTGCTGAGCGCCCCGCCGGCGATCCCACCATGAGCGCCTTCGGCGGCCTCTACTCTCCGGGTGCCCCCCCTCCGGACACCGGGATCCTCTCGGCCCTCACCTGTGCCCTCGGGCGGCGCGGCCCGGACGGCGTTTCCGTGGCCTCCATGCCGGAGGGCGCGATGGCTCACGCCTCTTTCCACACCGCGCCGGGTCCACCCGCGGAGCAGCCCTGCCGGCACGGAGCGGTCCTCGTCACCTGGGACGGCCGGCTGGACAATCGCGCGGACCTCGCGGCGTCCCTCGGCGCGGAGCGCGCGAACGACGTGGAGCTGCTGGCTCTCGCCTACGAGCGCTGGGGCCCGACCTTCCCTTCCCGGATCGTGGGAGACTTCGCCCTCGCCCTGTGGGATGGCCGCGCCCGGCTCCTCCTCCTGGCGCGGGACCCGGTGGGGACACGCCCCCTCTTCTATGCCGTCCGGCCGGACGGCGGGCTTCTCTGGGCCTCCACGCTGGCGGCCCTCCGCGCCGGCGGGGCCGACCTCGGCGAGGTCGACGAGGAGTGGATCGCGGGCTACTTCTCGTGGTCCATCGATCCGGCCACGACGCCCTGGCGCGGCGTGCGGGCGGTGCCGCCCGGGCACGTCCTGGCCGTCGGCGGCGGGCCGCCCCGGCTCCAGTGCTTCTGGAAGGCCGAGGAGGTCCCCGCGGTCCGCCTCGGCGGCGACGCCGAATACGAGGAGCGCTACCGCGAGCTGTTCCTGGCCTCCGTCCAAAACCGTCTACGCGCCGCGGGACCGGTGGCGGCCGAGCTCTCCGGCGGCGTCGACTCCTCCTCCATCGTCTGCGCCGCGGCCCACCTGCTGCGCGCCGGCAGCGCCGAGACCCCGGGCCTGCTCACCGCGTCCCACCTCTATGAGCGCTCCCGGACGGCCGACGAGACCCCCTTCATCGAAGAGGTGGAGGCGTTCATCGGCCGCACCGGCCGGCACATCCTGGAGAGCGAGGCGCCGATCCTCACCGGGCTCGTCACGGACATCCCGGAGATCCCGACCTCCAATCACTGCTTCCGGCGGCGCTATCAGGCCATCTACGACTTCATGGCGGAGAACGGCTCCCGCGTACTGCTCTCCGGCCTGGGCGGCGACCACCTGCTCACCAGCCAGGTAGCCACTCCGTACGTCCTGGCCGACCTGCTCCGCGGCGGGAGGCTCGGAGCTCTCCGCACCGGGCTCGCCGCGTGGCGGCGGGAGCTCGGCAAGCCGTACCTTCAGCTCCTCTGGGAGGGAGCGGTCTGTCCGCTGCTGCCCCGGCCGGCCCGGATGCGCCTCGCCCGCCCTCCGATCCCCTTTCCCTCCTGGCTCGATCGTGGCTTCGTCCGCCGCCGGGACCTCGCCGCCCGCTTCGTCGCCCTGACCGACGCCGAGGGGTACCCCGGCCCTCCCGGCAAACGGGAGCAAGCCGGGGCCGTGCGAGGGGCGCTGCGCGCCGCGGCCTGGCTGTACGACTGGTGGGGGCGGCCGGTGGAGGTGACTTTTCCCTTTCTCGACCGCCCGCTGATGGAATTCTGCCTCGGCGCCCCTGCCGGACAGTTCGTCCGCCCCGGGGAGACCCGCTCGCTGCACCGCCGGGCCCTCGCC
>DASPJI010000149.1:0-3038 GCA_035628695.1 Thermoanaerobaculia bacterium
GGGGCGAGGACCTCCTCTTCGGCATCCTCCTGTCCCTCTGCTTCGGCGAAGCCCGGGTGGGCCACCTCTCCTGGGTGGCGGCGCACGAGCCCATGGAGGTCCGGCGCTTCTGGCCGGGCGAGATGCAGCGTAGCGCCTCCGGCATCGACCACTCGCGCCTGGTCTCGGCTCTGCTGGACGGCTTCACCCCCGATCCTGAAGCCGATCCAGCCCGCAACCTCCGCGCCCTTGGGGAGCACCTGACCTCCCTGGGGAGCCTCGCCCCTGCTGACTTCGACGAGCGGGGGAGGCTGGCGGTGCTGGGCCGGGCCGAGGCATTCGCCGAGGAGCTGGAGCGGCGGCTCGAGGCTTGGCGGGACGAGCCCGAGGCGGAGACCCCCGGCGGCGCGTTATGGGCCGAGGACGTGCGCAACTACCTCGCCCTGCTGCGGCAACACGCCGCGCGGCCCGACTTCGCGGTTCCCCTGGACCTGCTCTATGGCCGGGAGCCCGAGGAGGCACGGCGGCTCGCCCAGCATCTGCTATCGGATTACGGCAGGCTGCTCACCGTCTGGCCCGACCTGGTGGCGGCGGCGCGAGAGCTCCGCGCCCAGGGGGTCGAGATGGCGGAGGAGGTGCGATGACCGAGCGGACCGCGCTGCTGGGCCGCGTCGACGCCCTCTCACCAGGGCGCCGCGCCCTGTTCGAGCTGCTGCTTCTCGAGGAGGCCGCCGGGGGGAGGGGGACCCGGGAGGACACGGGGAGGGCACCCCGCGCGACGGCCTCCGCCCCCCTCTCGTTCGGGCAGGAGCGGATGTGGCTCCACGAGCGTCTCCAGCCGGGAGGGGGCGCCTACAACACCTCCATGGCCCTCCGCCTCCTGGGCCCCCTGGACCCCGGGACACTGCGCCGGAGCCTCGAGGAGGTGGTCCGCCGCCACGAGACCCTGCGCACCACCTTCTCCGAAGAGAGAGGCTCGCCGGTCCAGACCGCCGGTCCGCCGTTCTCCGTGGCGCTCCCCATGGCCGACGTCGCCGCGCTGCCTGCCGAGGCACGGGAGGCCGAGGCCCGGCGGCTGGCCGGGCGGGAGCTCCTCCGCCCCTTCGACCTGTGGCGGGGGCCGCTCTTCCGCGTCCTGCTCCTCCGGCTGGAGCGCGAAGAGCACGTCCTGTCCGTGTCCATGCACCACATCGTCTCGGACGCCTGGTCCATGGGCGTCCTGGTGCGGGAGCTGTCGGTCCTTTATCAGGCGTTCGCCGCGGGACGGCCCTCGCCCCTGCCGGAGCTGCCCATGCAGTACGCGGAGCTTGTCCGCTGGCAGCGCGGCCGGCTCGAAGGAGAGGGGCTGGAGCGGCTCTTGAATTGGTGGCGCGAGCGGTTGGCCGGAGCTCCCGAGGTGGTGGAGGTCCCTACCGACTTACCCCGTCCGGCCGTCCGGTGCTTCCGCGGCGGCCTGCGGGTGCGGCAGCTCCCGCCGGCGCTTGCCGCGGCGGCGGCGCGGCTGGGTGGAGAGCAGTCGGCGACCCTGTTCATCGTGCTGCTTGCCGCCTTCGAGCTGCTCCTCCACGCCCGCACCGGCCGCTCCGACCTGGTGGTGGGGGTCGACGTCGCCAACCGCACCCGTCCGGAGGCCGAGGCGATCATCGGCCTCTTCGTCAACCAGCTCGTGCTGCGCGTCGGCCTCCAGGGGGACCCGCCCTTCCTGGAGCTGCTGGAGCGCGTGCGGGAGACCGCGGCGGGCGCCTATGCCCACCAGGACCTCCCCTTCGGCCACCTGGTGGAGGAGCTGGCGCCGGAGCGCAGCCTGTCCCGCAACCCGCTCTTCCAGGTGATGTTCGGACTTTACAACGTCCCCGCCCCGGCGGCGGAGGAGGGGGGGCTGGAGGTCCGGCCCCTGGAGCTGGAGGCCGGTGCCGCGGTCTTCGACCTGAGCCTGTACGTCCAGGAGAGCGCCGAAGGGCTCGCCTGCCGGCTTGGCTATGACTCCGATCTCTATACACCCGCTACCGCCGAGCGTCTGCTGGAAGACTACGAATTGCTGCTGCGCTGGGCCCTCGAGGCGCCGGAGGCCCGCGTGTCCGAAATCCTCGCCCGCCTGGAAGCCGAGAAGCGGCGCCGGCAGGCGGAGGAGGGGGGCGAGCTGCGCAAGAGCCGCGCCGCCGTTCTCAAGACCGCCCGCAGGCGGACCGCGGAGTAGCCGTACACGATCTCATCGCCATCTGTTCCCTCCCGGGTGTCTGGAGACACCTTTTATTAGGATGGCTGTCCGCCGCTCTTCTACAGGAGACCACCACATGGAGCAGCAGGTTCATAGATTCCGCAATAACGCCAAAGCCATCGCGATTGGCAATCCTGGCTGGGAGCAGGCGCGCGAGCACAACCTCATCGACCTGCGGGTGCGCGTCGCCGGCAACGACCGCCTCGAGGTGGAGGGGACCGGCTTCCAGTTCGTCAATCTGTCGTCCTGTTCCTACCTGGGGCTCCACGACTATCCGGCCATCCTCGAAGGGGCCATCGAGGCGCTGCGGAGCGCGAAGACGATGGACGTGCCCATCACCAGGGTTCGCATCCGGCTCAATCTGGTGGACGAGCTCGAGGCAAGGCTCTCGGACCTGTTCCGCGCGCCATGCATCTCCAGCGTCACGGCCAGCGCCGCCACCACCGGCGTGTTGCCCCTCATCGCCTCGGGCCACCTCTCGGGCGGCCAGCCTCCTCTCATGATCTTCGACAAGTTCTGTCACTTCTCGATGAACCTGATCAAGCCCATCTGCGCCGACGAGACGCAGGTGGTGACCGCTCCCCACAACGACCTCAACTTCGTCGAGGACGCCTGCAAGAAGCACCCGCAGGTGGCCTACGTGGCCGACGGTGCCTATTCCATGGGCGGTGCCGCGCCGGTGCGGGAGCTGATGGAGCTGCAAGACCGCTACGGACTGTTCATCTTCCTGGACGACTCCCATTCGCTGTCGGTCTACGGCGAGCGCGGCGTCGGCTACGCGCGCTCCCTGATGGGCGACGAGATGCCTCCCCGAACCATCATCGTAGGCTCCCTCTGCAAG
>DASPJI010000150.1:0-2379 GCA_035628695.1 Thermoanaerobaculia bacterium
GAGTGACGAGGCGCGCCGGCTGGGGCAGGCCCTCCGGCTCGCCATGCGGGGCCGCTACGGCACCTCGCCCAACCCCATGGTGGGCGCCCTCCTGGTGCGCGACGGCCAGCTCCTGGGCAGCGGCTGGCACCGGCAGGTCGGCGGTCCGCATGCCGAGGTCGAGGCCCTCCGCGACGCTGAGAAACGGAAGCGCGACGTCCGCGGCGCCACCCTTTACGTTACCCTGGAGCCCTGCTCCCATCACGGGCGCACCCCGCCCTGCACCGACGCGGTGATCGCCGCCGGCATCGCCCGCGTCGTCGCCTGTCACGTCGACCCCGACCCGCGGGTGGCCGGCCGCGGCTACGCCCAGCTCCGCGCCGCCGGCATCGAGGTCGAGGTGGGAATCCTGGTGGAGGAGGCGGTGCGCCTGAACCTCCGCTTCCTGGTCGAGAAGATCCTGCACCGCCCCGCGGTTACCCTGAAATGGGCGATGAGCCTGGACGGCCGCATCGCCACGGCCACCGGGCAGAGCCAGTGGATCTCCTCCCCGCAAGGCCGCCGCTGGGCGCTCGCCCTCCGCGAGGAGCACGACGCCATCCTCGTCGGCAGCGGCACCGTGCTCGCCGACGACCCCCGCCTCGACCGCCGCCTGGATCTCGCCGGCCGTCCCAACCTCCGCGTGGTCATGGACCGCCGTCTCCGCACCGAGCCGGGGGCGAAGCTCTTCACCGTCGAGGGCCCCGTCCTCCTCTATACTGAGACGGACGATGCCCGCCGCCGCCGCGCCCTGGAGAAGAAGGGGGCCGAGGTGATCGTCCTGCCGGCCGTCGAGCCCTCCGCGGTCCTCGAAGACCTCTATGAAAGGGACGTGCAGAGCGTTCTGGTGGAAGGGGGAGGGGAGGTCCTGGCGAGCTTCACCGCGAGCGGCTGCTGGGATCAGGTCGGAGTCGACTGCGCCCCCCTCCTCATCGGCGGCCGGGGAGCTCCCGGCCCGCTGGGAGGCGAAGGCTTCGCGACGCTCGACCACGCCGCCCGCCTGGAGCACCTCGACTTCCGGCGCCTGGGGGGCGACCTGGTCTTCACCGCCTACAAGAAAGGGCGGATCGGGGAGCTGGTGAAGAGGGTGTCGGGGCTGTAACGCACCAGCATCGCGGGGGCGGTGGTGCCTCCCACCCTGGGATGGTGGGCGGGAGGGAGTGGGGGAGGTCAGGAGGGGGGCAGCTTTTCGCCCCGGCTCGGCGCGGACTCCCCCAGCCCTCCAAAACAACCCCCCACCTCGGTCCTCCCCCGCTCCCTCCCGCCCAACCGCCCAGGGGGGGAGGAAGCCACCGCCCGGGCGTGACGAGCTGAAGTCTCTCCAGCCCCCTTGACGCCCCGATTTCACTGAGATAAAGCTGCCCGCAGTCGTTCCGCCGTACCGCTGTTCTGTTCTTTCCAGGCTGTTCCCGGGCGAGGAATACGTCTTCGTCCGGATTGAACCCGCGGCGAGCGGCCCCAAGTGGAGGTGATGACTCCACCCAGGGCCTAGCCGCACAAGGAGACTTCACTCCATGCACGACCATCACCATGGTACCCCGTCCGGGGACCGCACCCCCACGCCCTTCGAGTCCCTCGACAACACCGAAGCTACGCGCCGCGCGCTGTACGACGCCGTGGTGCGGGTGCACTTCCAGCCCAGCCCGCAGGAGATCCAGCGGGCGCAGGAGGATCCGGAGAACTACTGGATCCCCACCTACACGCCGGATCAGGCCGGGCTCGCCATCCTCTGGATCTTCGGCCGCTGGTTCGTCGTCTGGCGAGCGCTGGAGGAGACGGAGGGACCCGAGACGCTGAAGTGGACGGTGCTGCGGATCGTCCCCGACCCCGAGGCGAGCCCCGTTCCTCTGCAGTTCCTCGAAGTCTGACGCCGTACCCCCGGCGGGGAGCCGTCGCTCGACGCTCTCCGCCGGTTCTTCACGGCCATCCGCCGTCATTCATCCGACTACGACCCGCGGGAGACGAAGAATACAGGCAGGTACAGGCCTGTACCGGAATGGGGAGGAGGCTCTCCCATTTTGGGGAGGGGGTGTACCTAAAAGGTGAAGGGGTAGTACCGGATGTGGGAGGGAGCCGTACCCTTTACGGGAAGAGCGCCTCCCGGATTAGGGAGGAGGTCTCCCTTTTCAGGGAATCCCCTTTCCCGAAAGGGGAGGACGGCACACCCTTTTGGGGATCGCGCCCTCCACAAGGGGATGGAGGCCTCACCCCTGCCGTCCGAGGGATCTTCCACCCCGAAGGCGGCTTCTCCCCGAGGCAGGATACCAGAGGCCGCCCGCCGCCATCCGGCGGGCGGACTACAGATTCTGCTACTAGCAACCGTCCATGATCATGACGTCCGGGCAGCCCGGGGGAGGCGGC
>DASPJI010000151.1:0-2678 GCA_035628695.1 Thermoanaerobaculia bacterium
CCCCGCCGGCCCCTGAGCCGACGGCTTGAGCTCCTGGATGAAGAAGCGCAGGTCGCGCTGCTCCAAGGCGATCAGACGCTGCAGGGCCTCCATCCCCTCCCGCGCCGCCCGCGGGTCCTCCTCCAGCAGGCCGCGCACCGCCGCGAGGCGCAGGCCGACTCCGGTCAGCGACTGGAGGACGCCGTCGTGCAGGTCGCGGGCGAGGCGGATGCGCTCCTCGGTGGCCACGGTCTCCTGCAGCCGCTGGGTCAGATAGAAGTGGTCCAGGCGTGAGCAGACCACGCCGGCCACGATCTCGCCCAGCACCAGGTCGTCCGACGTCATCCGCGGCTTCTCCAGGAAGAAGAGCCGCCCCTCCGCCGACTCGCCGCGGAACGGCAGCGACAGCACGGCGTGGACGATGAAGCGCCGCAGCAGCTCCGGATCGAGAGGCGGCCCCGGCCAGCGCTGGAGGGCGCCGCCGGGGCCGCGCAGCACCGTGGGAGCCGGACGGCCTACGTCGGGACAGAGGAAGGCGGCGTCGCGCAACGGCTCCGCCACGAGCTGGCCCAGCGTCCCCGGCGACATCCGGCTCGAGGTGAAGACCCCCTGGTTCCACACCCCCAGGTAGTGCCAGGGCTCCTCGCGCTCCGTCCACACCAGCAGCACCCGCGGCGATCCCATGGCCAGCACCGCATGCTCCAGGAGGGCGCGGACGAGGGTCTCGACGCGTTGCGGCGCCGCCGCGGGCCAGGTGGCGAGCATCGTCATATCCCGCCGGGTCCGCTCCTCGTGCGCGCCGAGATAGCCGAGGAGCACCGCCACGACCGCCAGGTAGACGCCGCGGACTACCAGCGGGTAGGGCTCGAACGCGGGATCCTCCACCACCTGGCTGAAATAGATGCCCACCGCCAGGAAGGCGGCGAGCGAGACGAGGGCGGTCCACAGCGTCCCCTGCCACTGCCAGCGCAACGTGGCGCACACCAGGGAGAAGACGAAGTAGGCGGTGAACGGGCTCGCCGTGCCCGAGGTGAAGTAGATGAAGAGCGAGAAGAAGCAGAGGTCGAAGGCGTGGGTGACCAGGCGGTGGCGGTTCGACGGGGTGTCGGAGCGCCAGACCTGGACGGCGATGACCACCGCGTAGGCGACGTAGGCGGCCAGCAGCGCGTAGGCCGTCCCGGCGTACTTCGCGGGCTCCGACGGGTCGAGCCAGACGGCGAACAGCGACGACGCCGCGAGGACCACGCGGCCCGTGGCGATCAGGCGCTCGGCGCGGCTCTGCGGTGAGTAGGTGGCGTCCATCCGGTCCGATGATAGCGGCCCGGCCGGGGGCTGCGAATCTATCCAAAGGTAGAAACGAATTCTATCCGCCGGCGAATTCACAGGCCCGCCCCTCCCTCCCATACTGCCGTTGCCGCGGGCCTGATGCCCGCCCCGCTGAAAGCTGACAGGAGATTGCATGCGTTCCAGGCTGTTCGTCTGTCTGATCCTCTCGACCCTGCTGGCGGCCCCCGGCTGCCGGCCGAAGAAGCCGCCCGCCACCCAGGCGGACCTGCCGGTCGAGACCATCACGGCCGCGCCCGAGGCGCCCGCTCCGGCTCCCGGGCCTGCGGCACCGGAGCCCGGGCCGTTCGATCCCCTGGCGGGCGACCTGGCCTCGGTCAACGAGTACCTGCGGCAGCAGGGGCTGCTGCAGGACGTCTATTTCGACTACGACCAGGCCACCCTCAAGCAGGAGGTGCGCGACCAGCTCGCGCGGAGCGCCCGCTTCCTCAACGACAACCCCCGGTTCTCCGTCACGCTCGAGGGGCACTGCGACGAGCGGGGCACCAACGAGTACAACCTGGCCCTGGGCGAGCGCCGCGCTACCACGGTACGGGACTACCTGGTGTCGCTGGGCGTCGACGGCAGCCGCCTCCGCACCATGAGCTATGGGGAGGAGAGGCCGGCCTGCGGCGACCCGGACGAGAGCTGCTGGCGGCTCAACCGGCGCGCCCACCCCGTGGTCACCGGCCGTTCGGGCGGCTGAGGGGCTCCCACATTCAGAAGAGTTTGTCGGCGCCCGCTTCACTCCCGGCGGGCGGTGACGGGCGGCCTCTCCGGGCCGCCCTTTTTTCTTTCCCGGCTTCCCTCTCGAACCACAAAAAAGACCCCGCGCTCTGGCGCGGGGTGGAGGAGGGAGGTTGGAGAGGAGATTGTCCTGTCTGCCGTCTCCTACTTATTTATACGGATGAGACCGGCAAAGTGTTCAGGTCCTCCCGGCGCGAGCCAGCGCTCGAGCCCGCGCTTGAGCCCGGAAGGCGGCCCCTGACATGATCTCCAGGCCATGAAGATCGCCACCTGGAACGTGAACTCGATCCGCGCCCGCCTGGCCCGGGTCCTCGCCTGGACCGAGCGCGAGCTCCCGGACGTCCTCTGCATGCAGGAGATCAAGGTCCCCGAGGACGACTTCCCCCTGGCCCCCTTCGCCGGCCTCGGCTACGAGGCCGCGATCTACGGCCAGCGCACCTACAACGGGGTGGCGATCCTCTCCCGCCTGCCGCTCACGGACGTCGAGCGCGGCCTGCCCGGCGAGGGGCCGGACGATCACCGCCGGCTGATCGCGGCGACGGTCGCCGGCATCCGGGTGATCGACGTCTACGTGCCGAACGGGCAGTCGCCGGAGAGCGACAAGTTCGTCTACAAGCTGGAGTGGCTCG
>DASPJI010000152.1:0-3965 GCA_035628695.1 Thermoanaerobaculia bacterium
CCTCAACGAGATCGAGCAGAAGGAGAAGTTCGACCGCCTGTTCCTCGTCGGCTCCCAGGAGACCATGACGGAGATCGAGAACGCCCTCCCCGCCCCCCTCGCCGCCAAGCTCGCCGGCAAGCAGAACGTCGACTTCAGCGCCGGCGACGACCAGATCTTCGACGCCTCGTTCGACATGCACTTCGCCGCCGAGCGCGAGGCCGAGTCCCAGCTCTGGGAGAAGATCAAGGGGGAGTACTGCCGCGGCGGCCTCGCCGTCACCGGCGCCGACGAGGTTCTCAAGGCCGCCGCCGTGGGGCGCGTCGAGAAGATGGCCGTCACCCGCGACGCCCGCATCTCCGGCACCCGCTGCCGCGAGTGCGAGAACCTGTCGAACGGAGAGCTGTCGAAGTGCCCGATCTGCAGCTCCACCGAAGTCTTCAAGGTGGACCTGGTCAACGAGCTGGTGGAGCTCCTCGCCCTCTCCAGCGCCGACACCGACTTCGTCGACCCCATTGAGGGCTTGAGCCAGGCGGGGGACGTCGCGGCGCTGCTGCGCTACTAGACAGAAAAGTGTAGGGGAGGGGCTTGCCTCTCCCCTACATCAGGCCATCAGCTCGCCGGCAGCGGCTTCGACAGGTCGAAGGACGACCGGAACCGCTTCTCGTCCCCGCGGTCGAGGGAGTAACGGAACTCCTGGGCGGCGGGGTCGATTTCCAGGGTCCAGGCGTTGCCTCCGGCATGGGGAAGGAGCTTCCGGGTGAATTCGTCGGTCGGGAAGGTCTGGCGCAGGGCGGTGCCGGTGTCGTCGGAGTCGCCGCCGTAGTTGGTGACCTCCTCCGGCGTGCCGTCCTCGTGCCGGTGATCGTGCTTGAGGCGCAGGCGGTCCCCTTCCAGCGTCAGCACCCAGGTGCGGGAACGCACCTCCCCCACCTGGAAGGGGATGCGGATCTCCTTCTCGCTGCAGGACGCCACGTGCATCACCAGGCGCTGGCCCTCGAAGTCCTTGGAGGTGGTGAACAGGACCTTCCCCTCATAGCTCTTGCCGCAGTGGGCCGCGAGGTTCTGGAAGAACGCCTGGGCCGGGCTCGCCGGAGCCGGCGCCTCCGCTCCTCCGGCCCTCAAGGGGGCCAGGAGAAGAACCAGGGGGAAGAGGGCTCGCCAGGGGCGCTGGATTCTCATCGTGTCGTCTCCTTGGGGACGGTGACGGTCAACCCGCCGAAGCCCTGCCCCGGCTGGAGAGTGTAACGGGCATCGCCCATCCGGACCACCCAGGCGGCGGGCCTCTCTTCGACCACGAAGTAGGGAAAGCGCGCCCAATGGAGGAAGATCGCCCCCTCCCGGGTGGCGGCGGCCGCGGCCACCGCCGGGTGGCCGTCCGCCTTGGTCACCAGACCCGGACGCGGCGCGAAGGCCGGACGGCCGGTCCAGTCCAGGGTGCCCACCGCGTAGCCCTCCCCCACGTCGGCCACCACCTGCCGGCGCAGCGGCGTGACCGGCACCGGCCCCGCCATCAGCCGCCCCGGCGGGGTGCCCGCGGCTGTCAGGCTCTCCCGGACCACTCCCCGGGCGGCGAGGTTCGAGCCGGCCATCAGCGCGATGTAGACGCAGACCGCACCCAGGGCCAGCCGCGCCGGGCGCTCGGGACGCGTGAGCCCCCGCCGTCCCCGCCAACGGGACACCACCACCCCCAGCGCCAGGGCGAGCCAGATCCAGACGTCGACGATGAACAGCGTGTCGCCGTAGGTCCAGACGTCACGGAACGGCATCAGCCAGCGCATGCCGTAGTTGTTCAACCAGTCGAGGAAGGGGTGGGTGAGGATCGAGACCGCCGACAGGAGCAGCAACTCGCGAGGGATGGCCGTGGGCGCAGCGGGCCGCCGGCGCCGGCGCACCCAGCGGTCCCAGGCGAGCATCATCCCGGTGAGGACGAAGGGCCAGAGGACGAGGGCGGGCACGCCGTGGGTCCAGCCGCGCCGGAAGCCGAGGGCGGTGTCCGGTCCCCAGAGGTAGGCCAGGACGTCCACGTCCGGGAGGTTGGCGCCGATGAGCAGGGTGGCGGTGGCGAGAGGCGTCCGCCGGTCGAGGCCGGCCTTGCCCAGGGCCGCGCCCACCAGCGTGTGGCAGAGGTTGTCCATGGCGCCGAGAGCTTACCCCGACAGCAAGATTTTGATAGCGCGCCCGCCAGCCCTAAGGTAGCGTTGCCCTCCTTCCTCCCCACCGCTACTCGCCGCCGCGGCCCTCTCCCGGGCCAGCGGCCGAAGGCCCGGTGGATGTCCAGGGTGGGACCTGCCGGGTCGGCGGGCCCACCCCTTTTTTTACCCGCCCCTGTGACAAAATCCGGCCTGGAGACCCCTCGCTGATGCCTTCGTCGCCTTCGTTCCAGCCCCGCGATCCCGGCTATGTCGAGCGCGTCCGCGCCAGCTTCGGCCGCCAGACGTTCATGCGCTTCCTGGGCGCCGAGCTCACCCTGGTCGAGCCCGGCTACTGCGAGGTCCGCCTCCCCTTCCGCGGCGACTTCACGCAGCAGCACGGCTACTTCCACGCCGGCACCCTGACCTCCATCGCCGACAGCGCCGGCGGCTACGCGGGCTTCACCCTGATGGGCGCCGACGACTCGGTGCTGGCGGTGGAGTTCAAGGTCAACCTCCTCACCCCCGCCCGCGGCGAGCTGGCCATCGCCCGCGCCCGCGTGGTCAAGGCCGGCCGCACCCTCACCGTCTGCCAGGTGGACGTCTCCACCGTCGAGGCGGGGAAGGAGACGCTCTGTGCCATCATGCAGCAGACACTGATCCGGCTGGCGGACCGGCCGGACCTGTAGAGACGAGGAGACCGCCCCGATGAGGCCCATCACCGCCGCCGACGTCATGAATCCCCGCGTGCTCACCGTGCGGGCGCGCATGACGGTGCGCGAGCTCGCCCACTTCCTGATGGAGAACGAGATCTCGGGAGCCCCCGTGGTCGACGAGGACAGCAAGCTGGTCGGCGTGGTCTCCGTGACCGACATCACCTTCGCGCTGGCTGAAGAGGACGAGGACGGCGAAGACGGTGAGGAGGCCGAGGAGGGAGAGGACGGGGTGGAGGACGAGGGGGACCGCACGGCCTCCGACTTCTTCCGCGACGCCTGGGGCGAGAGCCTGAGGCGGGCGGAGATCGAGGACCTCGAGCTCGAGGACGAGCTCGAGGTGCGGGAGATCATGACCCCCGAGGTCCACACCGTGCCGGAGGAGACCCCCATCCCGGAGGTCGCCGAGCTGATGATCCGCAACCACGTCCACCGCCTGCTGGTCACCCGCGAGGACAAGGTGGTCGGTATCCTCAGCACCTCGGACCTCCTCGGCCTCCTGGTCCGGGAATGACCTGCCGGAGAGGCCTGCTGGTAATCTTTTCCCGTTCGTCGTCTTCTCGATTCCACTGAGCGGAGAGCCCACCCATGAGCCAGAGACAGATCCCCACCGTCAATTTGAGCGACTACACCGCCGGTGACGCCGCCGCCCGCGCCCGGCTGATCCAGACCCTGGGCGACGGCCTGCGGGAGTTCGGGTTCCTCAACGTCGAGGGGCACGGCATCGACTCCGAGCTGATCCGCGGCACGTACCAGCTCTGGAAGCGCTTCTTCGCCCTCGACGAGCCGACCAAGAGGCAGTACTCGGGCATCGAGGGCGGCGCCCGCGGCTTCACCCCCTTCGGCGTCGAGCATGCCAAGGACTATCCGCTCCCCGACCTCAAGGAGTTCTGGCACGTCGGGCAGGAGCTGCCGGAGGCCCACCCCTACCGGTACGAATACCCGACCAACGTCTGGCCTTCCGAGCTCCCCGAGATCAAGGACCCGACGCTGCGCCTCTACACGAGCCTGGAGCGGGTGGCCGAGAACCTCCTGCGCGCCCTCGCCGAGTACTTCGACCTGCCGCGCGACACCTTCGCCTCCATGATGGAGTGGGGCAACAGCATCCTGCGGGTGATCCACTACCCGCCGGTCCCCCCTG
>DASPJI010000153.1:0-2952 GCA_035628695.1 Thermoanaerobaculia bacterium
CCGGCGGCTCGGCGATCCCGGCCAGCCGGTACCAGTCCAGCGCCGCCCGCGTCTCCCGCAGCCGCTGCCGCACCGCCTCCCCCAGCTCCAGCCGGGGATGGAGCGCGCGCAGGACCCCCAGCTCCGCCAGCCGCTCGAGCCCGCGCGGCGCCAGGGCCGGATCACCGAGGAGCAGCGCCAGCTCCTCGCGCAGCCGGGCGCCCGACAGCAGGCCGAAGACCCCCTCGGCCACCGCCACCTCGACCAGCCGCAGGGTCTCCGCCGAGATCTGGAAGCCCAGCCGCAGCTCCAGCCGCACCGCCCGCAGCACCCGCGTCGGGTCGTCGATGAAGGACAGGCTGTGCAGCACCCGCAGCGTCTTCTCCTTGAGGTCCAGACGCCCGCCGAAGTAGTCGATCAGCTCCGGCGTCTCGTCCGGCCCGAGGCGGATTGCCAGGGTGTTGATGGTGAAGTCGCGCCGGAAGAGGTCCTGGCGCAAGGCCGAGAGCTGGACCTCGGGCAGCGCCGCGGGCGTCCGGTAGAACTCGCTGCGCGCGGTGGCCACGTCGATGTGGAAGCCCTCGCGGTCCACCACCACGGCGGTGAGGAAGGCGGGATGCACCCGCGCCCGGCCGCCGAGCCGCTCCGCCAACCGCCGGGCGAAGCGCGGACCATCCCCCTCCACCACCAGGTCGAGGTCGCGGTTCTCGCGCTCCAGCAGCAGGTCGCGCACGAGGCCGCCCACCAGATAGACCGGCACCCCCTCCTCGCGGGAGACCTCCGCGACCTGCGCGATGCGCGATCTCAGGGCCTCCGGCAGGCGCGCCAGGCGATGGGCGACCTGCTCCCGCCGCTCGCGCCGCTGCTCGGCCCGGCGGTCGACGCGCTCCTCGAAGTCGGCGAGCTGGCCGTGCAGGTGCCGGAGGAGCTGCATGCGGGTGACCACCCCCAGGGGACGGCCGGCCGCGGGATCGCCCACCAGTACGAACCGGGGGTGACGGGTGAGCATGCGCTCCCCCACCTCCTCGGCGGACGCGTCGGGGGCGACCCACTCCAGCTCCGGCGCCATCACCGTCTCGACCGGGCGCGCGCCCAGACCGTGCTGGAGCGCCGCGTCCAGCACCTGCCGGCTGACGATGCCCACCACCTTGCCCCCGGGCCGCGCCCCGATCACCGGCGCGGCGTTGATCCGCCGGGTATTGAGCTGCCGCTTGGCCTCCTCGATCACGGTGCCGGTGGGCAGCAGATAGAAAGGCGTGATCATCAGGTCGCGGGCGCGGGCCGCCGGGGGGAGGCTGCGCCGCAGATGGCCGAGCAGCCGCTCGCGGACCTCCAGTGCCGTCGCCCCCCTGAGCCGGGCCGCCGCCGCGGTGGCGTGGCCGCCGCCGCCGGCGAGCTCGGCCAGCGTCTGGCCCAGGTCGAACCCGGGGAGGTCGCCGCGGGCGATGAGCGTCACCCGGTCCGTGCCGCCTTCGGCGAACAGGGCGAAGAGCAGGGGGAGCTCGAAGATCTCCAGGCAGCGCGAGACCAGGGGGGCCAGCTCCTCGACGTACTCCTCCAGCTCGACCTCCACCAGGCCGACGCGATGGCCGCGGAGGCGGTGCACCTCCAGCCGCTGGGTCATGCGATGGAGGATGTCGAGGCGGGCGGGGTCCATGGGGCGGGTGACGTAGCGCCGGACCACGGCGAGGTCGCCCCCCTGGCCCAGGAGCCAGGCCGCGGCCTCCAGGTCGCGCGGGCCGGTGGTGGCGTAGGTGAGAGACCCCGTGTCCTCATAGATCCCCATGAGGAGCAGGTCCGCCTCCTCGCTGGTGACGCCGAGCCCCCGCCGCCGGATCTCCTCCACCACGATCGTCGACGCCGACCCCGCCGCCGGATCGACGCACCCGCCCCGCACCGGGAGGTCCGATTCCGCGTCCGGGTGGTGGTCGTAGGCCCAGACCTCGATGCCGGGGTTCGCCTCCAGCCACTCGGCCAGGACGCCGATGCGGTCGCGCTGCCGGATGTCACAGAGGATCAGGCGGGTGAGGGCGGCGGGGTCCACATCCTTGTGCCGCAGCTCCTCCACCTCCATGCGCCGCCCTTCGAGCATGCGGCGCAGCGACTCCTCCCGTGAGCCCGGAAAGAAGAGCCGCGCCCCGGGATGGAGCTTGCGCACCGCGATCATGGCGGCGAACCCGTCGAAGTCGGCCCCGATATGGGTGGAGATCAGCTCCATGGGTGGATTGTAGCGGCGCGGGAGAGACCGGGCGGGATAGGATCGCCCGCGTGGACTGGTCAGAGTTCTGGATCGAGCACGCCGGGGAGCGCCGGGACGCGGGCACCTTCGGTCCGACGTTCCTCCCCGAGCTGCTCCGGGTGATCCGGCAATATGCGCCGCAGGCACGACACTTCCTGGAGTGGGGCGCCGGGTTGTCGACCCTCCTGTTCGCCCGCCTGGCTGCCGAGCGCCAGGGGAGCGTCGTCACCATCGACCACGAGTCGACCTACGCGCGCTCGGTGATGGCGCGGCTCGGGTCCCGGGCGCCGGTGCGCTCGATCACCGCGGACCTCACCGGCCCCAAGCTCTCGCAGGCGGATCCCGAGCTCAACTACAGCACCCTCCCCCTCTCCCTCGGCGGGAGCTTCGACTTCGTCTTCATCGACGGGCGCAGGCGGGTCGAGTGCGCGCTGACCGCGTTCATCCTCGCGCTTCCGGGCACCATTGTCGTGCTCCACGACTACCGGCGCGCCCGCTATCAGCCGGTAGCCGTCCTCTTCGAGACCCTCGAAGCCGGCGAGCACTTCCGGGTCCTGCGACGCCGCTTCGACCTCGGCCGCTGTATCGAGGAGGAGAGGGGGCTCCTGATGCGCCGGCTCGCGAACGGCAGCGGCCCGTCCTGAAACTCTGTCGATTCCGGCCGGCCTCGTCCGTCTTCAAGGTCGAGGCGGTTGAAACAGATCGGCCGCTGGACCTAGGATGGCGGCCCGCAA
>DASPJI010000154.1:0-3169 GCA_035628695.1 Thermoanaerobaculia bacterium
GCCCCACCCTTTCCAGATACATCTCCAGGTTCCGCCGCCGCCCCGCCGCCGCCCCCGGCCGGTCGAGATCCGCCACCGCCTCTCGATAGGGGTTGATCACACCCGGGGCCTCGCCGCGCGGGCCGCGGTAGAGGAGGCGCAGGACGGGGGTGAAGTCGGGGGTCTGCATGTCTCGGCCGCCCGCGCATCCTCCCCCAGCCGGAGGCCGGTCCGCAACCCGTATTTCATGGACCACGAAATATGCAAGATTTTTCCCGCGGAATCCGTCTTTCCCCTCCCGAACGAAGCCCCGCGCCCGGACCGTGCCTCCGCACGGCCCCCGGACGGGGCGATCCCTGGAGGGAAGAACGCATGAAGAGAGTCGTCGAGCTGGTGCTGGGAGCGTTGCTGCTGGTGGGACTCGGGAAGGTGGCGCCGGCCCAGGAGGCACCTGAGCCGTCCTCGATCCATATCCGGCCGAGTGTCGGCCCCGAGGAGCAGGCGCGGCGCGACGCCGAAGGGAAGCGGCGCTGGGAGCGGATCCGCCGGGAGGTGGAGGGGTGGCGCCGGCGTTGGGACCCGGCCTTCCGGCCCCTCCGCCGGACCGTCGAAGAGGCGCTGGGGAGCCTGCGGATCACCTGGGGGCCGTACTCCCGCAACCTCGGCTACGCCGTGCTGGAGGAGGTCGCCCGTCTGCGCGGCCAGGCCCTCCTCCCCGCCCCCGACGCGGACCTCGACGCCCGCCTGCGCCGTGCCCTGGCCGAGCTGGAGCAGGGGGCCGATTTCTGTCTGCGCGGCATGCCCACCCGCGCCCAGCTCCGCTGGGAGCAGGCGATCCGCCGCCTGGAGGAGGCGCTGGCGCCCTTCGCCCCGGGCGCCGCGCCACGGCCAGAAGGACCGCGCCGGATCAAGCTCGTGGCGAACGGCCAGCGGGCTCAATAGCCGCACTCGCTCCCTTCCCCGGGGCGGCCGCACCAAGCCCCGGGGGAGGGATCTCCCCTGGCACTTCTCGTCCGAGTCTCGTCTTGAAGAGGGAAGTGGTGCGCCCTAGAGGATTCGAACCTCTGACCTACAGCTCCGGAGGCTGTCGCTCTATCCAGCTGAGCTAAGGGCGCGCAAACGAAATCGTTGGATGAGTGAAGGGGGTCGCCCCCCGAGCACCGGCGCCACAGTCCAGCGCTCTACCCTCGGGCTCCACTCACCATGCGCATCGAATTGTGAAGAACGTGGCCTGCCTGGAGGGATTCGAACCCCCGACCCGCGGCTTAGAAGGCCGCCGCTCTATCCACTGAGCTACAGGCAGCCGTTGCTCGGCTCTTCGCCGGACGCCGGGCAGCCTGGCTTCGTCGGTATCGGGGCGCCCAGATTTGAACTGGGGACCCCCTGCGCCCAAGGCAGGTGCGCTACCAGGCTGCGCTACGCCCCGACGAAAACGCGCAGGTTGCACAGTGTAGAGAAGCGCCCAGGTGGTGTCAACCGACCGGAGCGCCCCGCCCATCTGGCGAGACGCTCCGGGGATGTTTTTCCTTACCAGCCCAAGGTGACGTAGCCCAGCGCCCGGCGCTCGATCAGGTCGCCGCCGAACGCCTGGAAGTGCTCCTCGTCCAGGGCGTTGCTCACGTCCACGCCGACCTTGATGTTGTCGCTGAACCGGTAGCCGACGCTCAGGTCCACCAGGTCATAGGACGGCACCTCGCCGACGAAGATGCCCGCCGCCCAGGGGAAATCGTCCACCCAGCGATACTTGATGCCGGCGTCGAAGCTGCCGCCGGAGTAGGACAGCCCGGCGCTCACCTTGTTCTCCGGCGCGTTGGGCAGGAGCTGGTCGCGCTGGTCCTGCTCCTGGACCTCGAAGTCGAACCAGGAGTAGCTGAAGTCGGTCGACCAGCGGTCGTTGACGTAGTAGTTGAAGGTGAAGTCGATGCCCTGCGTGTCCACCACGCCGGAGTTGGTGTAGGAGAGCACCAGCGCCGGGAAGCCGTTGATGGTGGTGAGGCCGGGGAAGGTGTTCTGCCCGAGGCCGCCGCGCAGGGTGGCGAGGATCTGAGCCTGCACCGCCGCCGGCAGGAACGAGGGCGGCGCGTACGGGGTGGTAAAGACCGGGTTGACCCCCGGCAGCAGGTCGGTGACGAAGTTCTCCACCTCGTTCCGGTAGTAGTCCAGCGTCAGAAAGAGCTTGCGCGACACGATGGCGGTGTAGCCCAGCTCGTAGCTGGTGATCTCCTCCACCTCCAGGTCCGAGTTGCCGCGCGCGAGGATCGGGATGCTGGCCAATCCCAGGGTGCGACCGCCCAGGAGGGGCGCCAAGGCGGCCTCGAGAGGCGCGAAGGCGGTGATCGCGCCCGCCGGAGCGCGCAGGAAGAATTCGGAGTAGTTGGGGACCTGGAAAGCCTCGTTGTAAGTCAGGCGCAGCGAGTGGTTCGGGGTGAAGCCGTAGACCAGCGACGCCTTGGGCGAGAACTGGGTGTCGTGCAGCGTGCTCTCATCGACGCGCGCCGCGACCACCGCCTTGAGCTTGTCGGTCAGGTTGTACTCGACCTGGCCGAAGGCCGCCTGCTGGTCCTCCTCCTTCGCCTCGGCCATCAGGGTGTGGAAGCCCTGGTCGTTGGAGGTGTCGACCTCCTGCTGGTGGTAGGCGAGGCCGCCCACCAGGAAGCCTCTGCCGCCGGCGAAGCCGGTGTTGCCCTGGATCTCACCGTGCAGGTTCGACGAGTCCTCGAACAGCAGGGCGCCCGAGGAGAGCGCGACCTGGTCCTCGGCGACCCGCTGGTCGTAGTAGGCGAGGACGTTCCAGTGCTGGGTATTGAAGTTGACCCGTGTCCAGGGGCGCTGGACGTCGGTCACCTGGACGCGGCCGATGCCGGTGACGAAGGTCGGCCCCTCGAGCGAGGCGGTGCCCCCCTCGATGGTCAGCACCCGGCCGCTCTCGAAGTGCTTGTCGAAACGCAGGCCGCCGTAGCCGATCTGGGCCTCGGTCTCGGCCAGGGGCACGGCCTCGCGGCGCAGGCAGTTGGTGTCGCTGGTCGAGACGCAGACCCTGCTGTACTCCACCGTCTGGTTGCGCGAGCGGGTGAAGTCGTCGCTCTGTTGATAGCCGCCCACCAGCCGCATGTACCAGTCGCCGCCCAGGCCCGTGGCCCAGCGCAGGTCGGCCCGGCGGGTGTTCAGCTCGCCGCCGGTGAGGCGGGCC
>DASPJI010000155.1:0-2639 GCA_035628695.1 Thermoanaerobaculia bacterium
GCGGCGAGTGCTCCAGGCTGCCTCGCTCCGTGACCAGCTCCTCGACCAGGCGCTCGAACGGGATGTCCTGGTGCGCGTAGGCGTCCAGCGCCGTCCGCCGCACCTGCCGCAGCAGGTCCAGGAAACCCCGGCCGGCCGCCAGCTCCACGCGCAGCGCCAGGGTATTGACGAAGAAGCCGATGAGCCCCTCGATCTCCCGCCGGTTGCGGCCCGCGATGGGGGTCCCTACCACAACGTCGTCCTGGCCCGAGTAGCGGCCCAGCAGCGCCGCGAACCCGGCCAGCAGGACCATGAACGGCGTCGCCCCCTCGCGCCGGGCCAGCGCCGTGAGCGACCGCGAAAGCTCCGGAGGCAGCGCCACCGGCAGGGAGGTCCCGCGGTGGGTCTCCACCGCCGGCCGCGGCCGGTCCGTGGGCAGGGTGAGGCGCGCCGGCGCCCCGACGAGGCGCTGCCGCCAATAGGAGATCTGCGACTCCAGCACCTTTCCCGACAACCAGGCCCGCTGCCAGACCGCGAAGTCGCCGTACTGCACCGGCAGCTCCGGCAACCGGCGGCCGACATAGAGCGCCGTCAGCTCCCGCAGGAAGATCCCCATGGACCAGCCGTCGGTGACGATGTGGTGCAGGGTCACCAGCAGGGCGTGCTCCTCCTCGCCCAGCCGCAGGAGGGCCGCGCGCATCAGCGGCCCGGCTTCCAGGTCGAACGGCTGCAGCACCTCGTTCTGGGCCCGCCGCAGCACCTGGGCCTCGCGCTCCGCCGCCGGCAGATCGGTGAGATCGAGGAGGGCGAGCGGCAGCCGCGGCTCCGGGGCGATCACCTGCAGGGGGTGGCCCTCGCGCTCGGCGAAGGTGGTGCGCAGCGCCTCGTGACGGCGGCCGATCTCGTGGAGCGCGCCGGCGAGCGCGCCGGCGTCCAGCCGGCCCGACAGCCGCACCGCCATCGGTACGTTGTAGACCGCGCTGTCCGGCGCCAGCCGGTGGAGGAACCAGAGCCGCTGCTGGGCGAAGGACAGAGGCAGGTCCCCCTGCCGCGGCACCGGCAGGATCGGCGGCGCCGCCATCGCCGCTCGCCCGAGCCGCCCGATCCGCCCGAGCCGATCGATCCGCTCGGTCAGCCCGGCGACCGTCGGCGCCTCGAACAGGTCACGGATGGGGAGCTCCACCCCGAAGGCCTGCCGCACCCGCGACACCACCTGGGTCGCCAGCAGCGAGTGCCCTCCCAGATCGAAGAAGCTGTCGTGGATGCCGACGCGCTCGTGCCGCAGGACCTCCGCGAAGATCGACGCCAGGATCTCCTCCGACGGCGTGCGCGGCGCCACGGCCTCCGCCTCCGGGGCATGCTCCCCACGCGCTGGAGCGATCCTCTCCAGTGCCTTGCGGTCCACCTTGCCGCTCGGCGTCAGCGGCAGCGCCTCCAGGAGCGCGAACGCCCCCGGCACCATGTAGTCCGGCAGGGAGCCTCGGACCGCGGCCCGCAGCTCTTCGGCGGTGACCGCGGCGGTCCCCGGCAGCGGCACCGGCACCACGCAGGCCAGCAGCGACCGCAGCCCCGCCGCGTCCTGCCGCACCACCACGACGGCCTCGCGCACCGCAGGGTGCAGCGCCAGCACCGCTTCGATCTCCCCTGGCTCGATGCGATAGCCGCGGATCTTGACCTGGTGATCGACGCGGCCCAGGAACTCGAGGTTGCCGTCTGCCAGCAGGCGCACCCGGTCCCCCGTGCGGTAGAGACGCGCCCCCGTCTCGTCTCCCCAGGGGGAGGGCACGAACCGCTCCGCCGTCAGGTCGGGCCGGCCCCGGTAGCCCCGCGCCACCCCCACCCCCGCCAGCAGCAGCTCTCCCGGCACGCCGACCGGCAGCAGCTCCCATCGCGGCCCGGCGACGTAGACCCGGCCGTTGCCTAGAGGACGGCCGATGGGCGGGGTCCTGCCGGTCCGCTCCTCACGGCAGATCCACTCGGTCACGTCGATAGAGATCTCGGTGGGGCCGTACTGATTCCGCAGCAGCACTCTGGGAGGCATCCGGGCCTGGAACCGCTCCACGGCCTCGGGTGCCAGGGCGTCGCCGCCCGAGAAGACGAAGCGCAGGCTGTGGCAGCCCTCCAGCCCCTCTTCCTCCAGGAAGGCCTGCAGCATCGCGGGCACGAAGTGCAGCAGCGTGATCCCCTGCTCGACCACCGTGCGGACCAGGTAGGCGCCGTCACGCTGGCCGCCCGGGCGGGCCAGCACCAGCCGCGCCCCGGACAGCAGCGTGCCGAAGCACTCCCAGACCGAGAAGTCGAAGCTGAACGGCGCCTTCTGCAGCACCCGGTCCGCCGACGTCACCGGATAGGCGTGCGCCGCCCAGAGCAGGCGGTTCACCACCCCCCGGTGGCGCACCATCACTCCTTTTGGACGGCCGGTCGAGCCCGAGGTATAGATGACGTACAGCAGGTTGTCCGGCCCGGCGCCATCGGGGATGGCCGGCGGCGGCCCCGCCTCCGGATGCGCCAGCTCGTCCAGGAAGAGGAGACGGGTGCCCGGCATCTCCGGCAGCCTGTCCGTGAGGTGGCGCTGGGCCAGCAGCAGAGGCGCCGCCGCGTCCTCCACCATGTAGGCCAGGCGCTCGGCCGGATAGTCGGGGTCCAGGGGGACGTACGCG
>DASPJI010000156.1:0-5337 GCA_035628695.1 Thermoanaerobaculia bacterium
GACCCTGGGTTTCCGGCCGGCGGGGGAGGGGGGCAACCGCTTCCGCTTCGAATCGGGACCGGGCGGCTCCGGCACCCGGGTGGACCTGCTGGCCAGCCCCTCCGCGCCGCGCGGCCAGTCCGCCGCGGGCACGGTCCACCACGTGGCCTTCCGGGTGGCGGACGACCCGGCGCAGAAGGCGTGGCACGAGCTGCTCCTGGAGCGGGGGCATCGCGTGAGCCCGATCCTGGACCGCCAGTACTTCCACTCCATCTACTTCCGGGAGCCGGGCGGGGTGCTGTTCGAGCTGGCGACCGATCCGCCGGGCTTCACCTGGGACGAGAGCGTGGCCGAGCTGGGGAGCGGTCTGAAGCTGCCGCCCTGGCTGGAGCGCGAGCGCTTCACCATCGAGGCGATCCTGCCCCCCATCCGGGTGGGGGCGGCGGCCGAGGCTGCTGGAGCGGTGGGAGGTGCGGCGTGAGCGGGCCCGATGTCCGCGACATCCGCGACATCCGCGACGTGCACGGCGGGCAGCCGGTCCTCGCGGCCGGCCGCCCGCTGGAGGAGGCCGCCGGCGCGGTGATCATGGTCCACGGACGGGGCGGCTCGGCCGAGGACATCCTCTCCCTCGCGGGCGAGCTGGAGCGCCGCGGCCTGCCCGAGGGGCTGGCCTATGTGGCGCCCCAGGCGGCGGGACACACCTGGTACCCGTACAGCTTCATGGCCCCCATGGAGCGCAACGAGCCGGGGCTGTCCTCGGCGCTGGCCCTCCTCGGGGATCTGGTGGAGCATCTCGAGAGCGAGGGGGTCCCGGCGGAGCGCATCGTCCTCCTCGGCTTCTCCCAGGGGGCCTGCCTGAGCCTCGAGTTCGCGGCGCGGAACGCCCGCCGCTTCGGCGGCGTGGTGGCGCTCTCCGGCGGTCTCATCGGTCCGCCGGGCACGCCGCGGGATTATGAGGGGGACTTCGCCGCCACCCCGGTGTTCCTCGGCTGCAGCGACATCGACCCGCACATCCCCAAGGAGCGGGTGGACGAGTCGGCCGAGGTGCTGGGCGAAATGGGGGCCGAGGTGACCGAGCGCATCTACCCGGGGATGGGCCACACGGTCAACGAGGACGAGCTGGACTTCGTCCGCCAGTTGCTGGCGGGGTTGGCGGCCGGGAAGGGGTGAGGGCCGGAAACCGGCGGCGGCGTCCGTCTTACCCGTCAGGCATCACTCTGCGGCCCGCGCCGTCCCGGAGCGGGCCGCCCGATGCCAGGCGGGTATGGCCATGCGAACGGTCGATGAGAGCCGGATCCTCTCCCTGGTCCGACAGATCTACGAAGCCGTCGAGGCTCCCGACGGCTGGGACCGGCTCCTGTCGGCCCTGTCCAGCTCCCTCGATGCCCACGTCGGGACGTTGGATGTCTACGATACGGCCAGGAAAGAGGGAAACCTCGCCGCTTCGGTCAACCTCGATCCACGTTTCGGTCTGACCTACGCGGCCCATTTCGCCGCCAAGAACCTCTGGCTGAATCACAGCCCCCACCTCATCCGGCCGGGACGCCCGTTGACCGGCCAGATGCTGGTGCCTGACGACGTCCTTTCCCGCTCCGAGTTCTACCAGGATTTCCTCCGGCATGAGAATCTCTTCCATCTCGCCGGGGCCCGTATCCTGGAGAAAGGGACTCTGACGGCCCATCTCAGCCTCTTCCGGCCGCGGGACCGGGAGCCGTTCGGCGAGGAGGAGCTGGCGCTGCTCGACAGCCTCCTGCCGCACCTCCAGCAGGCGATCCGCCTCACTCGCCGCCTCTCCGAGGTCGACGCGCTCGCCAACCTCTCGAGGAGCGTTCTGGATCGGCTACCGATCGGAACCCTCCTGCTCGACAGGTCGGGGCGGGTTGCCGTCATGAACAGGACGGCGGAGGAGATCATGGCTCTCAAAGACGGTCTGGCCGTCACTCCTTGCGGCCTCAAGGCAGCCTCGCGGAAGGAGGACGAGGCTCTCACCTGCCTCGTGCGCCGGACGACCTCGGCGGCGCAGGGAAAAGGATTGTGGCCGGGAGGGATCCTGAGGGTGCCGCGCCCTTCGTTCCGGCGTGCCTTCCTGGTCGAGGTCGTCCCTTATGGTGCGCACATGGTCTCGGGGGATGGGGGATGCGTCGCGGTCGCGGTCTTCGTCAGCGATCCCGAAGCCTTTCCTGCTCCTTCCCACGTCGGGTGCGCCTACGGGCTCACGGTGGCCGAGGAGGCGCTGACGGTCCACCTCGCCAAGGGCGAGACCCTGGAATCGGCAGCGGAGGCGCTGGAGGTCTCGCTCAATACCGCGCGCACCCATCTGAAGCACATCTTCGCGAAGACCGGCGTCAAACGGCAGTCGGATCTGGTGAGGCTGGTCTTGACCGGAATCACGGGCCTGCGTCCGACCTCCACGAAGCCGGGCCCCTGAGCCGGGAGCGTTCAGTCCCAGAAACCCGCCTCATCGACCAGGAGGTCCGACAGGGTTCCGATCAGCGCGCCGACCTCGCGGGCCCCCAGGCCCGCATCCTCCAGGTGCCGCCGAAGCGTGTCGAGGCATCGGTCACGGAACCGGTACAGCTCCTTCTGGGGCCGTCCGAGCACGCGGGAGACCGCGGCCATGGTGAGACCGTCGCGAAAGTAGAGCTTGAGCAGGACACGGCTCTCGGCGGAGAGCGTGTGGAGGAGAGGGAGCAGCACGTCGCGAAGCTTGGCCGCGGTGCGGGCCGACTCCGCCATTTCCACCCTCTCCTCCACCCGCCCATCGACGGCAACCTTGTACAGTTCCTCTACGTCGACTCGCCGTCGCTCGGTACGCTCTGGAAGACCCGTGGCGATCTTCTCGATGTCCGGCCCCGAGAGGGCTACCCCAAGCGCCTGCATCTGCCGGATCGCCTCCTCGAGGGAGAGGCCGTCGCGGAACAGGAGCCGCTCGAGCAGGATCGCCTCGGGACCTCGCTGGCGGGCTGCCGCGGAGGCTCTCCACTTCCCCCAGACGTGGGTGCGATAGTCCCGCATCAGGTTGACGAGGACCACTGTCAGGTAGGTCGAGAACGAGCTCCGGCCTTCCCATCCCGCCAGTATCCGGTACTCGCTGTCGACGAGCTTGGACAGGGCCCAGGAGAGGAATTCGTCGGCCTCGTGGTCCGGCAGGCCGCTCCGCCGGCCCAGGGCCAGGAGTCTCTGCCGGATCAGCTCGAAGTGGCTCTCGAGCAGCGTTCTTCCAAGGTCGGCCGGCTTGGCCGGGGGGGCTGATACCGGCCGCTGGCGACGCGGCTTCGTGGCGAACAGATCCTGGAGGCCTTCCAGGAACAATCGATCGAGAGGAGGATCACAGATCATCTCGCATCTCCAGGAGAGGAGCGTGGCTGAGTCATCGAAGCCCCGAGTGGGATTCACTCCGGCCACTCTCACTATGAAACGGCGGCAACCGCCGAGTCGTCACCCAAATGGGTGAGAAAGAAAGAGACCTCGCCACGGCTGAATGAACAGGGCCGCATCGTGCCGTCGTAGCGGTAGGGGGTAGCGAGAAAAAAGAGGCCGCCCCGAGGAGCGGCCGGATTACGCGGAGGAGAACCGGCCGCTGTTCGGGCGGCCGGCCCTGGGAACTGTTTCGCAAGCGTTGAGAGAATTTTCAGCGCATGATGGCAGGCGCGCCACCGCCCATCGGATAGCCGGCCTTGTCTCGAAGGATGGGATGGGCCCTACCCGGCGGGGTGGGAGGGGCGACGACGAGGAGGTTCCATGAAGATTCTTGCAACTGTTTATTCGTATGAGCTAAGATTCTCTCGTCGTTAACCGGCGATCGGCCAGGGGGCACGAAGGAGAGCGGGACCTCTGGGATCCTTGGAAACCCTGGGACCTCTCCTCCAGGGTGAAGGGGGATCAGCCTATCTACGCAAAGGAGGAGCCGTGAACAAGAAAGTCAAGAAGAAGATGAGCCTCAGCCGTGAGACGCTACGCAACCTGGAGGATACCCGGCTGCAGGCGGCGGCTGGCGGCGTCACCCTGGGCGGCACCAATCCGTGCTCGGAGTGCACCATCTGCTTGAGTTGTTTCGATACCTGCATGCAAGAGACGATGCCCTGCATGAGCTGCGACAACCTCTGCCGTTGACGACCTGTCCGGGAGACCGTCTGGCAGGCCGAGGGTCCGCGGCTCTTCCAGCCGGTCCACTCCGCCCTGCGTCGTTGCCTGTCCGGCCGCGGGAGCTCTCCCCGGCCGGGCCCTTTCGTATCGTCATAAGGAGAGTCTCGAATCATGAGCCCCGCCTCGCGTTGGCAGCCCCTGCTCCCCGAAGATCTGGCGTGCAAGGCCATGGACCTGGCGGAGGAGATCGCCGTGGCCTCCGAGGAGCTGCCGCCGGTGCTGAGGCGCTACCGGCCCGGGGACCGCGTAGCGCTGACGTCGGGATGGGCTGGCAGGGCCCTGTTCCTCGCCTATCTGGAGCAGGCGCGCCCGGGCCGCGGCTGGGGGGACCGGGCGGTCGAGCTGCTGGACCAGGCGATCGAGGAGCTGAGCGAAGTCCCGGCCGATCCCGGGCTCTATGCCGGCTTCACTGGAGTGGCCTGGGTCCTGGAGCATCTCCAGGGCCGGTTGATCGACGGCAGCGAGGATCCCGGCGAAGAGATCGCGTCGGCGGTCGAGGGGGCCCTTCGCGCCTCGGCCAGGCCCGGGGGCTTCGATCTGATCAGTGGCGTCGCCGGTCTGGGCGTCTATGTCCTGGAGCGAGGGGCGCGGCCCGGGGCGCGGGACTGTCTGTGCCAGGTGGTGGACTACCTGGCACAGACGGCTGACAGGCGGGACGGGACCGCCGGATGGCGGACGCCGCCCGACCGGGTTCCGGTCGACCGGAAGGAGCTGTTCCCCGACGGCTATTACTTCACCGGCGTGGCCCATGGCGTCGCGGGCGTGATCGCGCTGCTGGCGGAGGCCCAGGCGGCAGGGGTGGAGGCCCGGCCTCTCCTCGACGAAGCGGTCACCTGGCTGCTGCGCCACAAGCTCCCCGCCGGAGAAGGACCGGTCTATCCGGCGGAGGTCGCGCCGGCCGCCGAGCCGCGGCCCACCCGCCTCGCCTGGTGCCACGGCGACCCGGGCATCGCCGCCGCCCTGCTCGGTGCCGCCCGCCGGGCCGGCGTGCCGGAGTGGGAAGGTGAGGCAGTGGCCCTGGCGCGCCACTCCGCCGGCCGCAGCGCCGCCGAGAGGAACATCACCGATGCTTCGCTCTGTCACGGCAGCGCCGGCCTGATGCACCTGTTCAACCGTCTGTTCCAGGCCACCGGGGAGCCCGGGCTCGCCGACGCGGCTCGTTTCTGGTTCGACCGGACGCTGGAGCTGCGCCGCCCGGGACAGGGGGTGGCC
>DASPJI010000157.1:0-2715 GCA_035628695.1 Thermoanaerobaculia bacterium
TGCGCACTACCGTCGCGGTGTCGAACAGGTCCCGGTTGTACTCCCAGAAGCCGGAAAGGACCTCGGATACCTCGGTCATCGACAGGGTCAGGTCGAACTTCGCCGTGGTAGTTTGAGTCTCGACCGGCGAGAGCGTCAGCCCGGGTATCGAAAGTGCCGAGAAACCGGCGTTCTGAAGCGCAAACAGGACCTGGAAGAGAGGCGTGCGGCTGGGATCGCGCTCGACGGAGAGTTCCTCGACCAGCTTCTCGAAGGGGAGATCTTGATGCGCGAAGGCCGAGAGCGAAAATTTCCGGACCCTCTCCAGGATCTGCCCAAAATCCGGATCTCCCGAGCGATCGATGCGCAGCACCAGGGTATTGACGAAGAAGCCGATCAGACGTTCGATCTCGGCCCGGTTACGACTGGCGATGGTCGAGCCGACGACAATGTCGTCTTGCCCCGTCCAACGGGAGAGGAGAGCCGCGAAGCCCCCCAGCAGGACCATGTAGAGAGTGCTGCCGTGAGCCCTGGCGAGGCTCGCCAGAGCGGCGCTCTGCTCGGCTGACAGCGAGAACTCGTAAAGGCCCCCGCGCGACGTCCGGACCCGAGGTCGTGGCCGGTCGGTCGGAAGCTCCAGGTTGGGAAGGCTCCGCAAGGCGTCCCGCCAGAAGGAGACCTCCGCTTCTAGGGCCTCTCCCTGGAGACCGTGACGCTGCCAGACGGTGAAGTCGCCATACTGGATAGGCAGCTCCTGCAAGGGGGATGGTTTGCCCTCGGCGAATGCCGAGTAGAGAGCCGTCATCTCGCGGACCAGAATCCCCATCGACCAGCCGTCGCTGACGATGTGATGCAGGGTCAGCGCGGCGACATGATCATCTTCGTCCAGCTGTAGCAGCACGCCACGCAGCAGCGGACCACACGCCAAGTCGAACGGGCGGCTGGTCTCTTCGCCGGCTAGGCTGAGGGCCAAAGGCTCGCGCCGGCTCTCCGGCAGCCCCGAAAGGTCCACCATGGGCAGGACGAAAGGGGTAGCCGGTTGGATCACCTGTATCGGAGTACCCTCCGGCGCGGCAAAGACCGTGCGCAGCGCTTCGTGGCGGCGTACGATTTCGCTCAGGCAGAGCGCCAGCACCTCGAGGCGCAGCGGTCCCTCGATGCGCAGCGCCACCGGGATGTTGTAGAGCGACGTTCCCGGCTCGAGCTGGTCGATGAACCAGAGGCGCTGTTGGGCGAAGGAAAGGGGGAGAGGCCCTTGCCGGGGAACCGGAACTAGGGGCGGGGCCGGTGGCATCGTGCCGGTCCGCTGCGCTACCTCGATCCGGACGGCGAGGTCCGCCAATACCGGTGCCTCGAAGAGAGTGCGCAACGGCATTTCGATTTCGAACGTGCTGCGCAGGCGCGACATCACCTGCGTCGCCAGCAGCGAGTGGCCGCCCAGCTCGAAGAAGTGGTCGGCCGCCCCCACCCGCTCGCAACCGAGGAGCTCGGCCCAGATGCCGGCGAGGATCTCCTCGACCGGCGTGCGCGGCGCCAGGTACTCCTGGTCGCCGGTGTGCCACTCCGGAGCCGGCAGGGCCTTACGGTCCACCTTGCCGTTCGGCGTGAGGGGTAGCGCCGCCAGGGGGACGAAGACGGCCGGCACCATGTACTCCGGCAGCCGCTCGCGCATGGCCTGGCGCAGCGCGTCGGCCTTGACGTCCCCTACAACATAGGCGACCAGCCGCCGGTCGTCGGGGCCGGTCTCCGCGCGGTCCTGGCGCGCCTCGACGACCGCCTCGCGGACGCCGGCCACCGCCAGTAGCGCCGCCTCGATCTCACCGAGCTCGATGCGGAAGCCCCGGATCTTCACCTGGTGATCCAGGCGGCCGAGGAACTCCAACTCGTGGCCGCTGTCCGGGAGGTGCCGGCCGAGGTCTCCCGTGCGGTAGAGCCGCTCGCCAGGTCGCTGGGCGAAGGGGTGGGGCACGAAGCGCTCGGCAGTGAGGTCGGGGCGGCGCAGATAGCCTCTGGCCAGACCTTCGCCGCCCAGGCAGATCTCGCCCGGCGCGCCCGGCGGCACCGGCCGCAGGCCGCTGTCGAGGAGGAAGACCTCGTAGCCCGCCAACGGCCGGCCGATGGTGGGGCGGGTGGAGCCCGACACGATGCGGCGGACGGTGGCGTCCACTGAGCACTCCGTCGGGCCGTAGAGGTTGAACGATACCGTCCGCTCGGCCCGGGCGAGGCGCCGCCAGAGGGGTTCGTCCACCGCCTCGCCCGCGGTGAGGACGATGCGCGGGCCGCCCGGTCCGTCGAGCAGGCCCGCGTCCACCAAGACGCGGAGCTGCGACGGCGTGCAGTCCAGCAGGTCCACCCGCCGTTCCTGCAGCAGGGCGACCAGGGCCGCGCCGTCCGCCCTGACCTCTTCGGGGATCATGCACAGGGCGTGGCCGGCCAGGAGCTGCACGAGCTGCTGCACCGAGGCGTCGAAGATCATGGGTGCGTTGAGGCTGGCGAGCAGCGGCTCCGCCCCGGCCAGGGGCGCGAGCACCGCCGCCTCCAGCGCCGCCAGAAGGCACAGCGGCGAGCGGTGCTCCACCTGCACCCCCTTGGGTCGGCCGGTGGAGCCGGAGGTGTAGATGGTGTAGGCGAGGTTGCGCGGCCCGGCGCCGCCGGCGGGCCGGTCCGCCGGCCGTGCGGCGATGGCCGCGGCCCCCTCGTCGAGCCGCACGGTGCACACGCCGGACACGGCGGGCA
>DASPJI010000158.1:0-10603 GCA_035628695.1 Thermoanaerobaculia bacterium
AGCTCAGGCCCAGCACCCGGTCCCGCTCCGAGAGCTGGAGCCGCTCGGCCTCGCGCAGCAAGGGCACCTCCCACAGCCGGGTCGACGGATCGGCCACGAGGTCCGCGAGCAGCGTCTGGAGATGGCCTCCCATGCGTTCGATGGTGGCGGCGTCGAACAGGTCCGAGCTGTACTCGATCGATCCCAGCAGCTCGCCGTCGATCGAGCGCAGGGAGCACGACAGGTCGAACTGGACCGCCCCTTCTTCCGAGGAGAGGACCTCCAGGGCGAGGCCCGGCAGCTCCAGGTCCCCCACCGGCGCGTTCTGGAGGACGAACATGACCTGGAACAGCGGCGTGCGGCTCGGGTCGCGCACGGGCCGCAGCTCCTCGACCAGCTTCTCGAAGGGCAGGCTCTGATGGGCATAAGCGCCGAGCGCGGTCTCTCGCGACCGCCGGACCAGCTCCGTGAAATCCGGATTTTCCGCGGTGCTCGTGCGCAGCACCAGGGTGTTGACGAAGAGCCCGATGAGGTCCTGGATCTCCGCGCGGTCGCGGTTGGCCACCGGCGAGCCGACCCAGACATCCTCCTGGCAGGTGTAGCGGGTCAGCAGCCCCAGGAAGGCGGCGAGGCCCGCCATGAACAGGGTTGCGCCCTCCTGGCGCGCGAAGGCTTCGAGCGCCGTGGCGAGGTCCCGCGGCCATTCGATCCGGTGGCTGGCTCCGCGTCCCGACGGCATGGGCGGGCGCGGCCGATCCTCCGGCAACCTCAGCACCGGGGCCACACCCGCCAGCCGCTCCCGCCAATACGCGAGGTCGCGCCGGAGCCCCTCCCCCTGGAGCCACTTCCGCTGCCAGACCGCGAAGTCCACGTACTGGACCGGCGGCTCCGGCAGCCGCGGCGCCTCGCCCTGCAGCAGGCTGGCGTAGATCTCCGCCACCTCGCGCACCAGGATCCCCATCGACCAGCCGTCCGCGACGATGTGGTGCAGGACGAGGAGCAGAGCGCCTTCATCGTCCGCCAGCCGGATCAGCAGCGCCCGCAGCACGGGACCGTGCGCGAGGTCGAACGGCCGCAGGATCTCGTCCTGGCGCCGCCGCTCCAACTCGGCGGTCTGGACCGCCTGTGGCAGGGCTCGCAAATCGACCTGCCGCAGTACCCGCTCCGGTGCGGGATGGATTTCCTGATGGGGCCGTCCGCCCAGAGCGGGGAAGGTCGTGCGCAGGGATTCATGACGCCGCACCACCGTGCGGAGCGTCTCCTCCATCAGGGTAGTCCGCAGATCTCCTCTGAGCCGCAGCGGCGTAGCCAGGGTATAGGCGGACGAGCGCGGATCGAGCTGATGCAGGAACCACATGTGCTCCTGTTCGAAGGAGAGCGGCAGCCGCCCCTGGCGCGGCACCCGCACGATACCTGAGACCACGGGGCCGGCCGTCCGGCGCTCCGCCTCGATGCGTGCCGCCAGGCCGGCGAGGGTGGGCTCCTCGAAGACTACCCTCACCGGCAGCTCGACGCCGAAGACGTCGCGCACCCGGGCCAGCACCTGCGTCGCCAGCAACGAGTGGCCGCCGAGGGCGAAGAAGTCATCGAAGGCGCCGATTCCGGCTCCGGTCCTCAGCACCTCGCTCCAGATCTCCGCCAGCCACTCCTCCGCCAGGGTGCGGGGCGGCACGGCCCCTTCACAGCGGGAAGCTGGTCCTTGCTGGGTGAGGGCGAGCAGCGCCCGCCGGTCCACCTTGCCGGTCGAGATCCTGGGCAGCGACTCCATGGGGGACCAGAGGGTCGGCACCATGAACTCCGGCAGCCGGCGTCGCAGTTGCTCCCGCAGCTCGGCCACCGGCAGGTCCGCGGGCGCCACGCAGGCGGCCAGACGGCGGTCGCCGGGGCGCTCCTCCCGCACCAGCACCACCGCGGCCTCCACTCCCGGCAGCGAGGCCAGCGCCGCCTCCACCTCGCCGAGCTCGATGCGGAACCCCCGCACCTTGACCTGGTGGTCCAGCCGGCCCAGGTACTCCAGCGCTCCGTCCTCCCGGTAGCGCGCGAGATCGCCGGTCCGGTACATCCGCGCTCCCGGGTCGGCGGCGAACGGATCGGGGACGAAGCGCTCCGCGGTCAGCTCCGGACGGCCGAAGTAGCCCCGGGCGAGGCCGCTGCCTGCCAGGCAGAGCTCGCCGGGCACCCCGACCGGCAGCCGGCCCAGGCGGCCGTCCACCACGTAGGCCCGTGTCCCGGTCAGCGGCCGACCGATGGCCGGCGCGCGGTCCGACTGCTTCTCGACCAGCGCCCAGGTGGAGTAGGTCGTGTCCTCCGACGGGCCATATAGGTTGTAGAGCCGCTCGATCCCGGGCTGGGCGTAGACTCGGTCGGCCAGCGACCGCGGCAGCGCCTCGCCCGCCAGGTTCACCGTCGACACCGAGGCGGGCAGCCCGCCCAGGCGCAGCAGCTCCGTCAGGACCGACGGGACTGTGTTGACCAGCCGGACCTCGCCGGCCGCGGGCAGGCCACGCAGGGCGAGAGCGTCGTCGGCCAGCACCACCGTGCCGCCCCAGGCCAGGGGGACGAAGATCTCGAACACCGAAAGGTCGAACGTCGTCGAGGTCGAAGCCAGCACCCCCGCCAGCGCCGCCGGGCCGAACACCTCCCGCGCCCAATGGCCCAGCAGCACCGCGCCGCCATGCGGCACCGCGACGGCCTTGGGCCGGCCGGTGGAGCCCGAGGTGTAGATCAGGTAGGCGAGATTGCCGGCGAGCGCCGCCTCACCTCCCACCGGTCCATCCTCCACCTCATCGAAGAAGACCACCCGCGGGGCCGTCTCCGCGGCGGGCAGCCGCTCCACCAGAGGGCGATCCGTCACCACCACTTGGGCGCCGCTGTCGGACAGCAGGAAGGCGACGCGGTCGGCGGGATAGCCCGGATCCAGGGGGACGTAGAAGCCGCCGGCCTCCAGCACCGCCAGCATGGCCGTCACCAGGCCGGCCGAGCGCGGCAACCAGAGGGCCACCGGCACCTCCGGCCCCACGCCCAGGGCGCGGAGGCGGCTAGCCAGACCGGCGGCGCCCGCCGCCAGCTCGGCGTACGTCAGCCGCTCCTCGCCCACGCGGAGGGCCACCGCCTCCGGGGTGCGCCGGGCCTGGGCGGCGAACAGGCCGTGCAGGGTGCCGTCCGGGAGCGGCCCACGGCTCGCGTCTTCGCTCCACGTCGCGAGCTGGCGCGCCTCGGCGTTGCTCAGCAGCGGCAGGTCCCACAGGCCGACCGCCGGCTCCGCCGTCGCCCCTACGAGCAGCGAGGAGATATGCCCGGCCATCCGCTCGATGGTGGAAGGATCAAACAGGTCGAGGCTGTACTCCAGGGACCCCAGCAGCCCGCCGGCCGTCGGCCAGAGGAAGAGGGAGAGATCGAACTGAGACGCGGTGACTCCGGCCGCCAGCGGGCTCACGGCCAGCCCCGGCAGCTCCAGCGCCTCCACCGGCACGTTCTGGAGGGCGAACATCACCTGGAACAGCGGCGTGCGGCTGGGGTCGCGCTCGGGCCGCAGCTCCTCGACGAGCTTCTCGAAGGGAAAGCTCTGGTGGGCGTAGGCGCTCAGCGCGGTCTCCCGGCAGCGCCCCACCAATTCACGGAAGCCGGGCTCACCTGAGACGCCGGTCCGCAGCACCAGGGTGTTGACGAACAGCCCGATGAGCCCCTGGATCTCCGAGCGATCGCGGTTTGCCACCGGCGAGCCGACCCAGAGATCCTCCTGGCCGGTGTAGCGCGCCAGGAGGGCGAGGAAGATCGCCAGACCGCCCATAAACAAAGTCGCCGCCTCGCCCCGAGTGAAGCTTTCCAGTGCCGTGGCGGCGGCCGACGGGAGATCGAACCGGTAGCTGCCGCCATGGCCAGAGGGCAGTGCCGGACGCGGCCTGTCCACCGGCAGCCGCAGCACCGGAGCCTCGCCGGCCAGCCGCTCCCGCCAGTACGCCAGGTCACGCTCCAGCCCCTCGCCCTGGAGCCACGCCCGCTGCCAGACGGCGAAGTCCGCGTACTGCACAGGCAGGGGCGGCAGAGCCGGCTCCTGGCCGCGCAGCAGACCGCCGTAGACCTCCGCCACCTCGCGCACCAGGATCCCCGTGGACCAGCCGTCCGAGACGATGTGATGCAGGGTCAGGAGCAGCGCGCCCTCGTCCTCGGCCAGCCAGACCAGCGCCGCGCGCAGGAGGGGGCCGCGCACGAGATCGAACGGCCGCAGAGCCTGCTCCCGGACGATCCACCGCAGCTCGGCCTCGCGATCGGCCTCCGGCAGGCCCCGCAGGTCGATCAGGCGCAGCACCCGTCGTGGCTCGGCGTGGATCGACTGATAGGGCCGGCCGCCCAGGGTCGGGAAGGTGGTCCGCAGAGCCTCGTGGCGCCGGACGACGGCGCGTAGCGTCTCCTCCAGTAGAGCCGGCCGCAGGTCTCCCCGCAGCCGCAAGGGGGCGGAGATGCTGTAGGCGGCGGAGCCGGGATCGAGCTGGTGGAGGAACCACATGCGCTCCTGCTCGAACGAGAGGGGCAGCATCCGGTCGCGGCGGACCGGCACGATGGCCGAGGCCGGTCCCGCCGCTTGGCGCTCCTTCTCGATCAGCGCCGCCAGGCCGGCGATGGTGGGCTCCTCGAAGAGCATCCGCACCGGTAGCTCCAGATCGAGGCGCTGGCGCAGCCGCGAAACGACCTGAACGGCCAGGAGAGAGTGCCCTCCGAGCTCGAAGAAGTTGTCCTCGATCCCCACCCGGTCGACCCCCAGGAGGTCGGCCCAGACCTCCGCCAGCACCTCCTCCAGCGGGGTGCGGGGCGCGACGAAGTCGCCGCCGCGGAGCTCCGGGGCCGGCAGGGCCCCCCGGTCCACCTTGCCGTGGGCGGTGAGCGGCAGGCTCTCCAGCAGCACGAAGGCGCCGGGGATCATGTACTCGGGCAGCTCCGCCTGGAGGAAGTGGCGCAGCTCGGGGACCAGCCGGCGGGCGAGCTTGCCGCGCAACGGATCGCTGGCGTACGCGCCCCAGGGCAGGTCCGCCCCGGGAGCCTCTCCCGGGCCCTCCCAGGCTGGAGCCGCGCCGTCGCGCCAGAGGCGCGCTCCGAAGCAGAAAGGCGCGCCGGGCTCGACGGTCAGCTCGACGGCATACCCCATCCGCGTTCCGAGGCTCCACAGGGCCTCGGGATCGATCCCGTGATCCTGTCGCTCCGCCACCGCCCGGCGCAGCTCCTCCACCGTATCGATCTCCTGCCCCGCCCTGGCGAGGAGCCCGGCCGCCGCGGCTTCCTTGGCCAGGCGCGCGTTGGGCAGGCCCCGCAGCTCGACCGCGGGCACGGGAGCCTCCGCCAGGAGCCGTTCGACGGCGGGGAGGGACGTGTCCTCGGGAGGGGGGCTGAGCGGCGCGGGCCCGGAAGGCGCGCCGCCGCCGCCGGCCAGGTGCAGCACCACGTCGTACCGGAAGCGGGTCAGCTCGTTGTGATGCCGTCCCCTCTTGAGGAGGACCTCCACCCGTTCGATCCGCGGTAGGTGCCGCGCGAGCGCCTGGAAGAACGCGGGGTGGAGCAGCAGCTCCTCCTCGTCCACCACGCGCCGGCCGATGCGCCGCCGCAGCTCGGCGACGGCCGTGGAAGGCAGGCTCTGGAACAGCTCCACCGACGTGTGCAACGCCTCCAGCAGCGGCAGGCTGCGGACGTCTCCCACGAAGACCTTGCCCCCCGGCGCGAGCACCCGCACCGCGGCTTCGAGGACCCGCACCAGGTACTCGACCTCGGGGAAGTACTGCGTCACCGAGTTCAGGACCACGAGGTCGAGCTCGCCCGGCTCGATCCCGCTCCAGTCGTCGGCCGTCCGCCAGTCCAGCTCGACCTGGGGCAGCCCACCGGTGTCCGCCAGATGGCGCCGGATGCCTTCCAGGGCCACCCGCGAGAAGTCGGTGCCGCGGTAGCGCTCCGTGTGGGGGGCGACGGGGAACAGGATCAGCCCCGTGCCGCAGCCCACCTCCAGCACCCGCCGCGGCGCCAGCGCGAGGATCCGTTCGACGGTGTGGTCCACCCACTCGCGCATCTCCCCCGCCGGGATCGGCTGCCCCGTGTAGCTGCTGTTCCACCCTTCGATGTTGAATGTCGGGTCCGCCGGCGCGGTCTCGCGGCCGTAGGTCTCCTCGTAGAGCGCCTGCCACTGCGAGACGTGCTCCACCGCCTCCTCGGGCACCGCCGCCAGCTCGGCCCGGGGGCTCGGCACCACATAAGCCACCAGCCGCCGGCCGCCGCCCGATGGGTCGTCCCGCACCGTCACCACCGCCTCCCGCACCTCGGAGTGGCGGGCGAGCGCGCTCTCGATCTCGCCCAGTTCGATGCGGAAGCCGCGCACCTTGACCTGCTGGTCGATGCGCCCCAGGAACTCGAGGCTGCCGTCGGGCAGCCGGCGGGCCAGATCGCCGCTGCGGAAGAAGCGCTCGCCTCCCACCTCCGTGAACTTGCCGGCGGTGAGCTCCTCGCGGCGCCAGTAGCCCCGGGTGACTCCCGGGCCGCCGATCCAGATCTCGCCGGCCACGCCGGTGGGCACCAGGTTGCCGACGGCGTCGCACAGCCGCACCACGGCGTTGTCCAGGGGCCTGCCGAGGAGGGAGCGCACCGGCCCCTCCGGCGGCACCGCCCAGGAGGTGCAGATGATGGTCGTCTCGGTCGGACCGTAGAGCACGTGCGCCCGTGCCGACGGGAAGACCTCGCGCAGGTCCGCCAGGAGGTCCGAGGGGACCACGTCGCCGCCGGCGAAGAGGGCGCGGAGAGGGACCGAGAGGGACCGCTGCCGCGCCGATTCGACCACCTGCCGCATCAGGGCCGGCACGGCGTGGAGCAGCGTCGCCTCCCCCAACTCGTCAACCAGGCGCTCGACCTCGAGCGTCGGCCACAGCGGCAGCAGCACGACGGTGCCCCCCGCGAGCAGCGGCCCGAGCAGCTCGAAGAGGAAGATGTCGAAGGAGAACGGCGCCACGCACGGCATCCGGTCGCCGGGACCGAAGCCGAAGGCGCGCCGCATCGCGCCCAGCGTGCTCGCCAGGTTGCCGTGCTCCACCATCACCGCCTTGGGCTGGCCGGTGGTCCCGGAGGTGTAGATCATGTAGGCCAGATCGCCCGGAGCCGGCTCCCCCGCCGGCGGCCCGGCGGCTTCGCTCTCTACAGCGTCGAGGAGGATCACCTCCGCTCCGAGGGGCGGCAGCCCCGGGAGCACCCTCTCCCGGGTGACCAGCACCGGCACCGCGGAGTCCTCCAGGAGGAAGCTCAGGCGCGCCTGGGGCAGGACCGGATCGATCGGCACGTAGGCGCCGCCCGCCTTCCAGACCCCCAGGATGCCGACGGGGATGTCGACCGACCTCTCCAGGCAGAGCCCCACCGCCACCTCCGGACCCACCCCCGAGGCGCGCAGGCGGTGCGCCAGTGCGTTGGCCCGGCGCGCCAGCTCGCGATAGTTCAGGACGTCGCCCTGGAAGGTCACGGCCGGGGCGTCCGGCGTCCGCGCCGCCTGCGCGTCGAAGAGAGCGAGCGCACGCGCCTCTCCACCGGGCACCCGCGTGTCGTTCCACTCCTCCACGAGCTGGTGCCGCTCCGCGTCAGCCAGCAGCGGCAGCTCGGAGAGCCGCCGTCCCGAGTCCTCCGCCAGCGCGGCGAGAAGCACCTGGAAGTGACCGGCGAAGCGCCGGATGGTGGCGGCGTCGAACAGGTCTGTGCTGTAAAGGAAACCCGATGCCAGGACGTCCCGGATCTCGACCATTACGAGCTCCAGATCGAACTTGGCGGTCAGCGCGTCGCCTCCCATGGGCTCAAGCGCCAGCCCGGGCAGAGCGACAGAGTCCGAGGGCGTGTTCTGCAGCGCGAACATCACCTGGAACAGCGGGTTGTGGGAGAGGTGCCGCTCGGGCCGGAGCTCCTCGACGAGACGCTCGAACGGCAGGTCCTGATGGGCGTAAGCGTCGAGAGCGCGGCTGCGCACCTGCCCGAGGAGCTCGTCGAAGGTCGGATCTCCCGAAAGGTCGGCGCGCAGGACCAGAGTGTTGACGAAAAAGCCGATCAGGGGGGCGACCTCGGTCCGGGTGCGGTTCGCGATGGGTGATCCCACCGGCAGGTCCTGTTGGCCGCTCAGCCTGGCGAGCAGAACCTGGAAGGCTGTGAGCAGCGTCATAAAGAGGGACGACTCACGCCGGCGGGAGAGGACGTTGAGCTCTCCGGTGACCTCCGGTCCCACGATAAAGGGTATGTCCCCGCCATGGAAGCTCTGCACCGGCGGACGCTGCCGGTCGGCGGGCAGGTCCAGGGCGGCCGGGATCCCCGCCAACCGCTCGCGCCAGTAAGCAAGCTGGCGCTCGAGCACCTCCTCGCGCAGCCACTCCCGCTGCCAGACCGCGAAGTCGGCGTACTGGATTGGCAGCTCCGGCAGGGGCGACGGCTCGCCGCGAAGCGCCGCGCCGTACAGCTCGGTGATGTCCCGCACCAGCACGCCCTTGGACCACCCGTCGGAGACGATGTGGTGCATGTTGAGCAGCAGCACGTGCTCGGTGCTCCCCCGCCGGATCAGTGTGGCGCGCAGCAGCGGCCCACGCTCCAGGTCGAACGGCCGTTGCGCCTCCTCGTCGAACAGACGTCGCGTCTCTGCTTCGCGGGCCGCGTCGGAAAGGCAGGCGATATCAACCACCGGCAGGCTCAAGCGCCTGGGGGGAGAGATCACCTGGCGCGGTGTGCCTGCGCTCTCGGCGAAGATGGTACGCAGCGCCTCGTGGCGCCGGACCACGCCGCCCAACGCCGCCTCCAGCACCGCGGGCGAGAGGTCGCCGTGGCCCGCCAGGGCAGTCATCATGTTGTAGAAGGAGCTACCCGGCTGGAGCCGGTCGAGGAACCAGAGACGCTCCTGGGCGAACGACAGGGGCAGGGGCTCCAGCCCCGGCGCGCGGCGGGGGATCCGCCCCGCCGGGGTAGCGGACCTCTTCCGCTCCCGCAGACGCTCGAAGAGGAGGGCCTTCTCCTCGCGGGAGAGGCCGCCGACCGGGTTGGAGACCGTCACTCCGCCTCCTCTGCCGCGTCCGTCCGGCCGAGCAGCTCCTGCAGCTCCTCGGGCGAGAGGTCGCCCAGCTCGTCCAGCATGTCGCCTGCCTCGCCCAGCTCCCGTTCCATGATGCGGTCGGCCAGCTCGCGGAGGTCCGCGGCGTCGAACACCATCTCGAGCGACACCTCGATCTGGTACTCGTCCCGCAGCCGGGCGATGAGCTGGGTGGCGAGCAGCGAGTGCCCGCCCAGGACGAAGAAGTTGTCGCGCACGCCGACGCGCTCCACCGGCAGGCCGAGGACCTCGGCACAGATCCGCACCATGGTCTCCTCCAGCGGCGTCGCGGGCGCGACGTACACCTCCTCCACCCCGCCCCCCCAGGCCGGCTCGGGGAGGGCGTCCCGGTCGAGCTTGCCGTGGGCGGTGACGGGCAGCGCCTGGAGCGGCACGAACGCCGAGGGCACCAGGTGATCGGGCAGCCGGCCACGCAGCCAGCGGCGCAGGTCGCGGGCGATCTCCTGCGTCCCGCCGGCGGGCACTACGTAGGCCACCAGGCGGGACTCGCCGCGGAGATCGGTCCGCACCAGCACGGCACAGGCGCGTACGCTGTCGTGGCGGGAGACCACCGCCTCCACCTCCCCGGGCTCGATGCGGAAGCCCCGCACCTTCACCTGGAAATCGGTGCGGCCGAGGAACTCCAGCTCGCCGTCCGCCCGCCAGCGCGCCAAGTCGCCCGTCCGGTAGAGCCGGGCACCCGGCTCCCCGTTGAGATCGGTGAGGCCGGCGAAGGGATCGGGCACGAAGCGCTCCGCCGTCAGATCGGGCCGGTTCAGATAGCCGCGTGCGAGGCCGGCACCGCCGAGGAAGATCTCCCCCGGGACTCCGGGGGGGACCGGCCGCAGGCTCCGGTCGAGCAGATAGGCCCGCCCGCCGCCCACCGGCTTGCCGATCAGGGGCTTGGGCGTGCCGCCGGGGACGGCGGCCCAGGTAGAGTACGTGGTGTCCTCGGACGGGCCATAGAGGTTGAGCACCCGCCGCACGCCCGATTGTTGCCAGAGCGCTTCGGCGAGGGAAGCCGGGAGCGGCTCACCGGCCAGGTTGACCGTCGCCACGGAGGGCGGCAGAGGGGACAGGCGCATCATCCCCGTGAGGGCGGACGGGACGGTGTTGACCAGCGTCACCTCGCCCGCGGCGGGGAGCGCCGGCAGATGCAGGACGTCGTCGGCCAGGATCACCGCGCCGCCCATGGCGAGGGGGACGAACAGCTCGAACACCGAGAGGTCGAAGTTGAGGGAGGTCGAGGCGAGCACTCCCGCGAGCTCCCGCTCCGCGAAGGCTCCCAGGGCCCATTCGACGAAGGCGGCGGCGGCACCGTGTCGGATCATGACCCCCTTGGGCTCGCCGGTGGAGCCCGAGGTGTAGATGAGATAGGCCAGGTTCTCCGGCTGGAGCTCCGTCCATCCCTGGGGCCCGCCCGCCGGAGCTTCGCCGTCCTCCTCCGCGTCGATGGCGATCACCCGCACGTCGCCGCCGGGCGACGGCGGGCTCAGCTCCGTATGGGTCAGGACCAGGGGCGCGCCCGAGTCCGCCAGCAGGAAG
>DASPJI010000159.1:0-4251 GCA_035628695.1 Thermoanaerobaculia bacterium
CGGATCAGCGCCTTCAAGCCCTGGGACCGCGCCGTGCCCAGCGCTTCCAGGCCGAGCGCGGCGATGACCCGGTTCTCGCCGGTCAAGGGCACCAGGTCGGCGATCGTCCCCAGGCAGGCGATCCGGAGCAGCGCCGCGACCTCCAGCGGCCGGCCGCAGCGCGCCGCCAGAGCCGTGGCGAGCTTGAACGCGAGCCCGGCCGCGGCCAGATACGGATAGGGATAGGAGCAGACCGGCTGCCGCGGATTGATCTGGACCGCTCCGGCCGGCAGGTCGCAGCCGGGCAGGTGGTGGTCGGTGACCAGCACGTCGATGCCGGAGCCGAGCGCCGCCGCCACCGCCTCCGCCGAGGAGCTGCCGCAATCCGCGGTGACGATGACGCGGCACCCCTGCTCGCGGGCGCGCTCGACGTGCACCGGTTGGAAGCCATAGCCTTCGCGCAGGCGGTGCGGCAGGATGGGCCGCACCGTCAGGCCGCAGGCGCCGAACACCGCCAGCAGCAGGGCGGTGGCGGTGACGCCGTCCACGTCGTAGTCACCCACCACCGCGACGCAGTCGCCGCGCTCCCGCGCCTTCAGCAGGAGGTCCACCCCCTCCTCCATGCCGCAGAGCAGATAGGGATCATGAAGCTGGTCCAGGGAGGGCCGCAGGAAGCGCTCGGCTCCGGGGCCGTCGGCGACGCCGCGGCGGGCGAGGAGCATAGCGAGCCAGGCGGGGAACCCTCCCCGCTCCAGCTCGCCGGCGGCCTCGGGCACCGGCGCCGCGACCCAGTCCGCCGCGGTACCCGCGGGAGACAGCGCTCTAGCCCTCGTCGTAGACCCCGAGGGAGCGGAACTTCTCGTAGCGCCGCCCGATCAGCTCCTGAGGCGGGAGGCGCTCCAGCTCCCGGAGCGACGTCTCCAGGGTATCTCCGACCCGGCGGCAGGCCGTCTCCGGATCGGTGTGGGCGCCGCCCAGCGGCTCGGGGATGATGCCGTCCACCACGCCGAGCGACAGCAGGTCGGGAGCGGTGACGCGCATCGCCTCGGCGGCCTCGGCCTTCTTCTCCTGGTCCTTCCAGAGGATGGCCGCGCAACCCTCAGGCGAGATGACGGAGTAGGTGGCGTACTCCAGCATGAAGACCCGGTCCCCCACGCCGAGCGCCAGGGCGCCGCCGCTCCCCCCCTCGCCGGTGATGGTGACAACGATGGGCACCCGCAGAACCGCCATCTCCATCAGGTTGAAGGCGATGGCCTCGGCCTGCCCGCGCTCCTCGGCGTCGAGGCCGGGATAGGCCCCCGCGGTGTCGATGAAGGTGAGCACCGGCAGGCCGAACTTCTCCGCCAGCTTCATGATCCGCAGCGCCTTGCGGTAGCCCTCGGGACGCGGCTGGCCGAAGTTGCGGTAGATCCGCTCCTTGGTGTCGCGTCCCTTCTGGTGGCCGATCACCGCCACGGAGCGGCCGCGGAAGGTGGCGAAGCCGGAGACGATGGCGGGGTCGTCCGCGAAGCGGCGGTCGCCGTGGACCTCGACCCAGTCGCTCATCAGATGCTCGACGTAATCCAGCGTGTAGGGGCGCTCCGGATGCCGCGCCACCAGTGCCTTCTGCCAGCGGGTCAGATGGCCGTAGGCGTCGGTCGTGCTCTTCTTGAGCGTAGCGCGCAGCCGCTCCAGCTCCCGCTCTTGCCCGCTCCCCGCAGGGTAGCCTTCGAGCTCTTTGACGCGGCGCCGCAAGTCGGCGAGGGATTCTTCGAACGAGAAATCGGTACCCTGCATGGCGACCGGCAAGGTAGCAAAGCCGGCTGGGCAGGTCAACGTCCGGCCTCCGGTCACAGGAGCTGCTGGGGGTCGACGTCGATCGTCAGGTCGTAGGGAGGGTTCCTGGGCAGCACGTCACCGAGCAGGCGGTGGAGGTCGCGGCCGGCGGCCGAGCGGACGAGGAGCTGGAACCGCCACTCGCCGCGCAGGCGCTCCAGCGGGGCCGGCGCCGGTCCCGACAGCCGCACCAAGCGGTGCAGCGGATGGGCGGCGAGGTCGGCGGAGAGCTCGAGCATGATCGCCTGCGCCCGCTCCCGGTACTTGTCCTTCACCAGGAGCTGCACCATGCGGGTGAACGGCGGATAGTGGAACACCCGCCGGAAATGGAGCTCCTCGCGGGCGAACCCCTCGTCGTCCTGGTGCAGGGCGGCCTGGATGGCATAGTGGTCCGGATGGTAGGTCTGGATGACCACCCGTCCCGGCCGCTCTCCCCTCCCCGCCCGGCCGGCGACCTGGGTGAGCAGGTTGTAGGTGCGCTCCACGGCCCGGAAATCGGGGAAGCCGAGATAGGCGTCGGCGGCGAGGACCGCGGTCAGCGCGACGCCCGGGAAGTGGTGCCCCTTGGACACCATCTGGGTGCCGATGAGGACCTGCACCTCGCCGCGGGAGAAGCGCTCCAGGAGGGCCGCCGGGCCGCCGGGCCGCCGGGCGGTGTCGCGATCCAGCACGTCGACCGCCGCGCCGGGGAACAGCTCGCGGAACTCGTCCTCCACGCGCTCGGTGCCGGCGCCGATCGGCTCCAGCGCCTCCTCGGAGCAGGTGGGGCAGCGCTGCGGCGCCGCCAGAGTCGACCCACAGTAGTGGCAGACCAGACGGCGGGCCCGGCGGTGATAGGTCCGCGGCAGTCCGCAGTCCTCGCAACGCATGTCCTCGCCGCAGGCCCGGCAGAGGAGCAGCGGCGCGTACCCCCGGCGATTGCGCAGCAGGATGACCTGATCGCCGGCGGCGAGCGCCGTGGTGATCTCGTCCCGCAGCCGCTCCGAGAAGTGGACCTCCCCTGGGCGCCGCGACAGCCCCTCCTGCCGCAGATCCACCAGGATCCCTTCGGGCAGGGAGCCGTGGCCGGCGCGGGCGGTGAGGCGCAGCGGCTCCAGCTTCCCCCGCTCGGCGTTGGACCGGCTCTCCATGCTCGGGGTGGCCGACACCAGCAGGGTGGCGGCGCCGGCGTCGCGGCCGCGGACCAGGGCGAGGTCGCGGGCGTGGTAGCGGGGGGTGACCTCCTGCTTGTAGGAGCTGTCCTGCTCCTCGTCCACCACCAGCAGCCCGAGATCGGAGACCGGCGCGAACAGAGCCGAGCGCGGCCCCAGCACCACCCGCGCCTCGCCGCGGCGGACCCGCTCCCACTCCTGGTGGCGCTCCCCCATGCCCAGCCCCGAGTGCAGGATCGCGAGCTGCTCGCCGAAGCGCTGCTCCACCTCCCGGGCGAGGGCGGGCACCAGGGCGATCTCGGGCACCAGGAGGATCACCGACCTCCCCTGCGCCAGGGCCGCCTCGGCTGCCCGCAGGTAGACCTCGGTCTTGCCCGAACCGGTCATGCCCTGGAGCAGCAGCGGCGCGAACTCCCGGCGGGCGATCACGCCGGTCAGGCGTTCCAGCGCCACCTGCTGGTCGCCGCGCAGGGTGATCTCCTCCGCCGGCTTCTCCTGCGAGGCGAACATGTGGCGCTCCAGCGAGCGCCTCTCCACCTGGGTGAACTGCCGAAGGATCCCTTTGCTCACCAGGCGGCGCACCACCGCCGGGCTGGAGCCGATAGCGGCCGAGATCTCGGCCACGGTCGCCGGCCGGCCGATGGCGTCCAGGTAGTCGACCACGGCCCGCCCCGGGGCGGAGCGGCCGGCGGCGGCGCGGTGCTTCTCCACCTCACCCGGCGCCAGCTCCACGGCCGAGATGTAGCGCGCGCCGCTGGGGCGCGGCTCCTCGCGGACGATCCGGCCGCGCTCGGCGAGCGACGCGAGCACGGCGTCGAGATCCGCCAGGCCGACCCGCGCCTGAAGCTCCCCCGCCGACATCCTCCCCTCCTCGCGCAGCACCTCGATCACCCGCCCCTCCGCTTCGTTCCGAGGCAGGGCCAGGGCGCCGGAATCGGTGAGGCGGATGCGGCGGTCCCCCCAGGGTGGCAGGTCGGACAGCAGCATCGACCGGAACACCTCGCCGAGCGGCGCCATGTAATAAGAGGATGTGAAGCGGGCCAGCTCCATGAGGTCCGGGGTGACCACCGGCTCGAGGTCCAGCACCTCCTGGACGGCACGCAGGTTGATCCCCTCGGGAGTCCGGTCGTGCACCGCGACGATGACCCCGACCAGCCGGCGCCTCCCCACGGCCACCCGGGCGCGCACCCCCGGCCGGACCATAGCGGCAAGGGTGGGGGGCACCTCGTAGGTCAGTGGATCGGGCAGCGGCAGGGGCAGCGCGATGTCTGCGTACAGAGGGGCGGACAACGGGGCGTTGAGAGCG
>DASPJI010000160.1:0-5098 GCA_035628695.1 Thermoanaerobaculia bacterium
GAGCGGTGCGGGGCGATCCTCGACGAGCGGGTGGGGGTGACGGCGGCGGGCCAGGCAGTCCAGTAGGTGCAGTGCGCAAGGAGGGGGCGTCCTCGTTGACGGGGGCGCCCCCATCCTGCGCTCTCTGGTCCCCTCCCCCCCTCCCCTGCTAGAGTTCCGCCTGCCATGGACCGCGAAAAGGCCAGAGAGAGGATCGCCCGGCTCCGCGCCGAGATCCGCCATCACGACTTCCTCTACTACGTCCGAGACGCCCCGGAGATCTCCGATGCGGCGTACGACAAGCTATACCGGGAGCTGGTCTCCCTCGAGGAGCAGTTCCCCGACCTGGTGGAGCCCGACTCCCCCACCCAGCGGGTGGCGGGCCAGCCGCTCACCAGCTTCCCCACCGTCGAGCACGCCGCCCCCATGCTCTCCCTGGACTCCGACGCCTCCGAGGCCTCGCTCCGCCGCTTCGACGAGCGGCTGCGCAAGGCGCTGCCGGACGTCGAGGTCGAGTACGTGCTGGAGCCGAAGCTGGACGGCGCGTCGGTGGAGCTGGTCTATGAGGACGGCGTCCTCGCCCGCGCCTCCACCCGCGGCGACGGCCGGCGCGGCGAAGGGATCACCGAAAACGTCCGCACCATCCAGGCCGTGCCGCTGCGGCTGCGGACGGAGGCACCCCACCCGGTGCCGCCGTTCCTCTCCCTGCGCGGCGAGGCCATCATGCACGCCTCCGTCTTCGACAAGCTCAACGAGCGGCTGATCGCCGAGGGCAAGGAGCCGTTCGCCAATCCGCGCAACGTCGCCGCCGGCGCGCTCCGCCAGCTCGACCCCCAGCAGACCGCGTCCAAGCCGCTCGACCTCTTCGCCTATGACGTCCTGTCCGCTGGCGAGTCGGCTCAGATTCCCGGGATCGAGACGCAGTGGGAGGTGCTGCAGGCGCTCAAGGAATGGGGCCTGCGGGTCAGCTCCCTGGTCAGGAAGGTGAAGACGCTGGAGGAGATCCTGGAGTACCACCAGGATCTCGAGGCGCGGCGCGACGACCTCGGCTTCGAGATCGACGGCATCGTCATCAAGCTGAACGACCTCGCGGCCCGCGACCGGGTGGGCTGGACCTCCCGCCATCCGCGCTGGGCGTTCGCCTTCAAGTTCCCGCCGCGCAAGGAGATCACCCGCATCCTCTCGATCGTCCCGTCCGTCGGCCGGTCGGGGGTGGTGACGCCGGTCGCGCTGATGCTGCCGGTCGAGCTCGGCGGCGTCACCGTCTCGCGGGCCACCCTCCACAACCGCGAGGAGGTGGCGCGCAAGGACGTCCGCGAGGGGGACCGGGTGCGCATCCAGCGCGCCGGCGACGTCATCCCCCAGGTGGTGGAGCGGATCGTCGAGCCCGAGCGCGAGGCCGAGCGCGAGAAGGAGCCGCGCTGGCAGATGCCGGCCACCTGCCCCTCCTGCGGTACGCCGCTCATCGAGCGCGGGCCGTTCACCATCTGCCCGAACGGCTTCGAGTGCCCGGCGCAGCTCGTGGGGAGGATCGTCCACCTCGCCTCCCGCGACGCCCTCGACATCGAGGGGCTGGGGGACGAGACCGCCAAGCTCTTCGTCAACGAGGGGCTGGTCCGCCAGCTCCCGGACGTCTTCGACCTGCGCGCCGAGCAGCTCGTGCACCTCGAGGGGTTCGCCGAGAAGTCGTCGAAGAAACTGGAGGAGGCGCTGCGCAAGGCCTCCAAGGTGGAGCTCCCCCGTCTCCTCCACGGCCTGGGCATCCCCGAGGTGGGGGTGGCCGTGGCGCGCGACCTCTCCCGCCACTTCGGCACCTTCGAGCGGATCCGCACGGCGGACGCGGCGGCGCTCCAGGAGGTGGCGGGGGTGGGGCCGCGCATGGCCGAGGCGATCACCACCTTCTTCCGAGACGAGAAGAACGCCCCGATCCTGGACGAGCTGTTGAAGCGTCTCGACGTCCAGGAGCAGTCCGCCGCCCCCCCGGCGTCCGTACTACCGCTGTCGGGCAAGAAGTTCGTCTTCACCGGCGGCCTTGCCCAAATGTCCCGCCGCGACGCCCAGAACCTGGTGGAGTCCCTGGGGGCCAAGGCCACGGGATCGGTGTCGAAGAGCACCGACTACGTGGTCGTCGGGGAGGACGCCGGCTCCAAGGCCGACGACGCCCGCACGCTCGGGGTGACGACCCTGGATGAAGAAGGGTTCCTGGATCTGTTACGGAGTCTGGGAGCGGCGGTGTAAGAAGAAAGGGGACTGCTTTGACAGCCAAGCTCGTCACAATAGGGATCGTGCTGGCGGCCTTCCTGGCCTGGCACTGGATTTCACCGGACAAGCCCGCGGCGCTGGAGGCGGCGGAGCGTCAGCAGAAAGGATCGAAGAAGGTGGACACCATCGAGAAGATCGTCAAGAGCGACGCCGAGTGGAAGAAGGAGATGACGTCCGAGGAGTTCCACGTGATGCGGGAGAAGGGGACGGAGCGGGCGTTCACGGGCAAGTACTGGAACAACCACGAGAAGGGGACGTACCTCTGCGGCGCCTGCGGCCTGGAGCTGTTCAGCTCCGAGACCAAGTTCGACTCGGGCACCGGCTGGCCGAGCTTCTGGCAGCCCATCGATCAGAGCCACGTGGAGACCGAGACCGACCGCGCCTGGGGCATGAAGCGGGTCGAGGTGCACTGCGCCCGCTGCGGCGCCCACCTGGGCCACGTCTTCGAGGACGGCCCGAAGCCCACGGGGCTGCGCTACTGCATGAACTCCGTCTCCCTCGACTTCAAGAAGGCCGAGTAAGCCTCGCCGCGTCTCTGGACGGCGGGCCGTTCCGACCGGAACAGCGTCCGGACGGCCCCGCCGTTTTTCACATCTGACATAGAATCCGCGTCATCCTTTCCAGGAGGGTGAGCCATGTCTTCCGAGCCCAGCTCGATCCGCGGCATCGATGTCAGCAAATATCAGGGAACTATCGATTGGAGCCAGGTCGCCACGGCCGGCCTGTCGTTCGTCTTCATGAAGGCGAGCGAGGGGATCACCAGCGTGGACCCGGAGCTCTCGGCGAACTGGAGCGGCGCTCGCACGGCGGGGCTGCTGCGCGGCGCCTACCACTTCTATCGGCCCGGCGACGATCCCACCCAACAGGCCGAGCACTTCCTCGCCACGGTCCAACTCGGCCCGGGGGACCTGCCGCCGGTCCTCGACGTCGAGACCGCGGACGGCGTGAGCGCCGACGACATCGTCCAGGGAGTCGCCACCTGGCTCGACGTGGTCCAGAAAGCGACCGGCCGCACGCCGATCATCTACACCTCCCATGGCTTCTGGGACAGCCTGGGCTCCACCCATCTCGGCGGCTACCCGCTCTGGATCGCCGAGTATGGAGTCTCGAGCCCGGTCGTGCCGGCCGGATGGACCCGCTGGACCTTCTGGCAGTACTCGGATTCCGGCACGGTCGCCGGCATTCAGGGGGCAGTGGATCTGGACGTCTTCCAGGGGAGCCTGGAGGAGCTGCGGGCGCTGGCGGAGCCCCTCCCGCACTGATTTCCCCGGCGAAGATTGCCCATCCCTCGTGGGGCAGCCATCGCCCCCGGAGAAATGACGGTCATTCCTCATGGGGCAGGCGTTGCCCCATCAGAAACGGCCCTCATTCCTGATGGGGCAGCGGCTGCCCCAACAGGAACGGTCTCCATTCCTCATGGGGCAGCGGCTGCCCCGGCAGGAACGATCTCCATTTCTGCTGGGGCAGCGATTGCCCCGGCAGGAACGCACACCATTCCTCATGGGGCAGCGACTGCCCCAACAGGAACGACGTTCATTTCTACCGGGGCAGTGGCTGCCCCAGCAGGAATGCGCCCCGTCCGTGCTTCCGCGGCGATGGAGGCAACGCGGATCGGGGGCGCTCAGCCGGAGTGGGCGACGCGTCCGGGTGGATCTCCCGGCCGCGCCTCGATGGTGGCGTCTTCCTCGGCCTCGGTGCCGTCGCCTGCCGGCCCGATGAGGAGCCAGCCGGTGGCGATGACCAGCAGCATGAGGAGGACGGTCGCGGCCAGGAGCAGGAGGGTGCGCCAGCGGTCGGCGGAGCCATCCTCTCCGGGGGTGTCCGGCGGCGCGGGGGACGGGCGCGAGATCGGCCGGGGCCGCTCCCCCACCACCGCGACCTCGGCTTTCCTCTCGGCGGGGTCCGGCTCGGGGCAGGCCGGAACGGCGACCGGCGCCGGACGGGCGGCGCGGGCGGCGTCACGCAGCGCTTCGGCCATCTCGGCGGCGCTGGCGTAGCGCGTGGACGGCTCGGGGAAGGTGGCGCGCGCCAGCACCTTGAGCAGCGGGTCCCGGCCGCCGCCGACGACGCCGCGGAGCGCGCCGGTGAAGGCCAGCCGCCGGAGCAGCAGGCCCACGCCGTAGAGGTCGCTACGCTCGGTGACGGGCTCGCCGACGAGTTGCTCGGGGGGCATGGCGAAGACGGGATCGAACACCAGTTGGGTGAGGCCGAAGCCGCAGAGGACCAGGCGGCCGTCGGGGGTCACCACCACCTCTTCCTCATTGATGTGCCGGTGCAGGATGCCGGCGCGGTGCGCCTCGGCCACGATCTCCAGGAGCTGGATCCCCCAGTCGATGAGCTGCGCCCGGTCCGGCCGCTCCCCCCCCACCAGCAACTCGTGCAGGGTCTCCCCCTCGACGGGCGCGAAGGCGACGAGCAGCGCGCCGTCCTCCTCCATCACCTCGTCCAGGGCGGGAATGCCCGGGTGGTAAATACGGCCCAGCGCCTCGGTCTCCTTGAGCAGGATTTCCCAAGGGGTGTCATCCTGCCCCGCTCCCGGCCGCGACGGCGGGATCACCTTGAGGATGACCTCCCGGTCGCTGCGCGAGTCGACGGCGTAGTAGGCCGTGCCCAGAGGGGCAGGCCCCAGGTCTTCGAGGATCTGGTAGGGGCCGATACTCTCGATGGTGCGGATAGCGGGTGTTGATAGCATGGGTGTCCGGTCCTGCCCTCTATAAGAAGATGGTGCAAGGTCCATGCAAGGGGGGGACGGCAACGGAGAATCGGCTGGGCGGCAGCTCGCCCGGCAACGTGCAGCCGCTGTGTCGAATGTGCTCACGATTCCTGGTAGGGTCGGGATGTGATGGAGATGTACGGA
>DASPJI010000161.1:0-7656 GCA_035628695.1 Thermoanaerobaculia bacterium
GTAGCGGTCGGCGTCGAACTCCATCTGGCGGAGGAGCGAGGAGCTGATCACGTGCCCCACGTACATCAGCCCCTTGAGAATCGTGCGGCCGATCCAGACGAAGGCCGCCGCGATCCAGGCGACCAACCGGATCCGGAAGTCCCCGCTCTCCTTGACCGCGTGCTCCAGACGGGCGTCGAAGCGGTCGCGCTCGTAGACCACCCGGGCGAACCAGTAGCTCACTGATCGGACGATGTGGCTGAGCCGCATGCCGGCGCGCTGCCCGAAGTGGCCGAACTCGTGGGCGAGCACGCCGGCAAGCTGCTCCACGGTCATCCCGGCCGCCAGGGGTACGCCGATGGTGAGCACCAGGTCGTCGGAGAACAGCGACAAGAGGCCGCGGCGGAGCGAGGCGGACGCGTTGACCTCGTGGTCGAGCCGGATCTCGCGCGGCACCGGCGCTCCCACCGCGACCGCCGTCCGCCGCACGAATTCGAAGAGCAGCGGCTCCTTCGCGGGGTCGATGGGGACCTCGTCGTCCGTCTTCTGGCGGCGGGCGAACAGCGGCTTGATCATGAACAGCACCACCGTCCCCCCGACGATCAGCGGCGTGATGTACGACGCGGCCTGGAGCCGCGAGGACCCGATGCCGTCCAGGAGCGCCCAGCCGTTCATGGCGTACCAGGCGACCCCCCAGGCGGCCAGGCCGATGAGCGTCACGTAGAGGAGCGGCAGGAGGACCATGGCGAGCGCCACCACCGCCAGAGCCGCCTTGTAGGTGAACGGCAGGGGGACGGGCTCGATCTTCGTCCGCAACGCGTCGAGAAAGCGCCGGTCGGGCCGGGATGGCTCGGGGGCCGGGGCGAGAGCTTCTGCGAGCATGAGGCTCCTCCAGGGAGAGGCAGGTTCCTCCGGAGTGTCGGCAGCCGGCAGAACGTTTCACCGGCGGCGCGGCTGGGGGAGGGTCAGCGCGTCAGGACGCCGGTGAGGAGCCGGGCGCAGGGGAGCAGCCCGGCCTTCTGCAGCGCCGCCCGGGAAGCCACGTTGGACGCGTTGCACCGCGCCGCCGGGATCCTTCCCATCTCGTAGCAGGTCCGCTTGAGCTCCTGCACCAGATAGCTCCCGTAGCCGCGCCGCTGGAAGGGCTCGGCCACCTCCATGAAGAGGTCGCCGTACGGGACGTTGTAATGGAACAGGATTCCGCCGGTCGCGGCGACCCGCCCCTCCGCCTCGATCATCCATTCACCGCCGGGCTCCGACGTGTGGACGAAGATCCGCTCGGCGTCCGCTTCGGTGATCCGACGGAACGCGGCCCCCGGCACGGTGAGCTGGGTGGTGAACGCGTCCTCGAAGAGGACCTTGTCGACCTCGATCGATTCCGCGCAGTCGTAGAGCATCAGGGTGAGGAGGACGTCGTTCGTCTGCGTCTCGACCGTCCGCGCCCGGCTGGTTTCGGCGAGCCGCCGGAACAGCGGCAGGGCCGCGCCACGGTGGATGGGCAGGACATAGAGCTCGATGATGGTGTCCCGCGGATTGGCCCCTATGCCTCCGACGAGGCCGTATCCCACGACTCGGCCGTTCAGATGGAGCAGATAGGGGTCGGTCCAGCCGCGCCCGTACCAGGAGTAGCGGATGATCTGGCAATTCATCTCCTGCCGGTACAGCTCCCGCAGGGGCCGGACCTCCTCCGGGGCGGCGGGCGTGACGTCGATCGGCATGCGCCTGAGTCTATCGCGGGCAAGACATGTCCAAAGGCGGCGCCGCCGGGCCCCGGTGCCGCTAGGAACACGTACGTCGTTTGTCAAAGAGCGAAGGGGAACCGGTTTCGGCCGGATTGTCCCCTTTCAGGGGATGAAGTGTACCACGGAATCCATTGGGATGACTCCGTTGACGCAGGGAAGACTTCGACGTAGTCTCGCGTGGAGGGGCGCGTTGGTTGAAGGACAGGCGCTCGATGTTCCTTGACAACTGAATCGTGAGGGGGCCGCCGCCGTGTCCAAGGCCGCTCCCCCGAGGACTCCTCCGTCCGACAGGAGGACAACGGGAGGCGGAGGTCCGATCCCTCCGCCTCCCGTGCCGTTTGGATTCCGGAACGCTGGGTCACTACGGGAACCTCCTGGAACACAACCGAACGCTCCTGGAACGCAACGGCGCCTCGCGGGATCGCTATCCCCTGGCGCGCGTCATTACCTCGGCGTTCGGGATCACTCCCGCGGGTGGGGAGTGTTCCCGGCGAGTGAGGGAATGATCCCGCCGTGCTCCGGAGTGATCCTGCCGCCTCGATTTGTGTTCCGGAACGCGGGGAGGGTGATTCCCCCGGCTTCCCGGGAAGTGACCCCGCTATGCGATAGCGCCAACGTCCTCTACGAGCCACGAGCAGGGTGCTGTATCAGTTCAGGCAACTGCCAGTGTGCATGCCCAGCAGACCTCGATTGAGAGACCAAGTGGATGAGAGGGTTCCGAAGAGCGAGCCTGGAAGCGTGTAACCCGGCGGCTTGAGTGGAGTGCTGACGCAGTCGCTCAGCTGCAGGGCTCGCTAGCCGCCAAAGGAGTATAGATGTATGTTACTCGCCAATGATGGCACCTGACATGAACCCATGAGAGGCTGAGAACGTGGAAGAGGCTCTGACAATCCGAGGCCTCACGGTTGGAAAGCTCAAGGAGCTGCTGGCGGCCGTGCCGGACGCGGTGCCCATTGCTCTGCAGCTCGAGCCTGGCGCGGCTCCTCAGGACCTGGCGAGTATTCATCAGCTTGCGCTCGAATACAACGGCGGGCCGCTCGTGATCCTCCGGCCAACACGGTCTGAGTGGCGCGTCCAAGGGATCGAGGAACACTTCGAGATCACCGGCCGCGGTCTTGCTGTTCCTCTGTCGGAGGAGAACTGGCCGTACGTGATACCTTTCACGGCCGTCGAATACGAGATCGAAGGGCCGGCAGGACAGATCCGGTCCGGCTGGGCCGGTGTGGAGTTGCTTCTCCGAAGCGGAAAGGAAACGCCGGCCCTCCTCATGAATTCGCTGAGTGCCAACGAGATCGAGCAGGGATCGATCCTGCGGTTCCGTGGCGCCGCGTAGCGGTTTTCATCCTATGCCATTCGATTTCGCGGAACAGATCGGTGCCCTGCCCGCCGAGCAGCGCCTCGAGTTCTATGAGATTCTCGCTCACGAGCTCACCATCAGCATCCGGGCTTTCTGGTCTGATGAGGCCCTCTCCCTGGATGAGAAGGTCGAGCGGATGAAATGGGTGAACGAGATCCTTCATCGGGTGGTCGCCAAAGTTCGGGTCTTCCGACTGAGCCTGCATGAATGGACCGAAGCGGACTTCGCCCAGCAGATCCAGGGTTGGGTCGAGCAGTGCCCCGCGATCGGCCAAGAGGTCGACTGGGCCATACGGCACAGCTACCGGAGCGTCACCCGGCCCCGGGCTGACAGGTGACGCCCGCTTTGACAGCCCTGGGGGGCCAGACTAGACTTGTTCCGGTGTCGAGGTGTGAGGTCAGGCCTTCATGGGAGAGACAACGATGCGCCTTAGCGGATTCCTCGCGATTGGATTCATGACATGGTCACTCAGCGCGATGGCTCAACAGCCGCTGCGCCCGCCACAGATCGCACCGTTCGGAGATTCCCAATGGTGGGTGATGACGGAGGCGATTCCCACACGCATCGGGCGATCCGAAGAGATCATCACGGTACCCAAGGGCTTCGTGACCGACCTGGCCAGCATCCCGAGGTTCTTCTGGGCAACGTTCCCGAAGACCGGCCAGTACATGTCGGCGGCGATCCTCCATGATTATCTGTATTGGGACCAACGCTGCACCCGCGAGCAGGCGGACAGGATCTTCGACATCGAAATGAAATCCTATGGGGTCAACGACACGGCGCGGACGTTGATCTTTTCCGCCGTGAGCGAGCTGGGCGCCTCGGCCTGGCAGGCGAACGGAGCAGCCAAGGCCGGGGGCGAGCTCAGATTCCTGCCGGAGCCTCAGCTCGCTCATTTCCTTTCGCAACCCTTCGATGCGACCAGGACGTGGCCCGTCATTCGAAGCCAGATCCCCCGCGACCCAACGCGATCCGGCAACAGTGGCGCTACGGATCCGAACTCCCAACTCGCCACGGTTTGCGCACGGGCCATCGCGGCCAACGCAGGGCAGTGAAGGCCGGGGCCGTCTCTCTGTCCCGCTCGCCCCTCTTCCCGCACCTCCAGAAGTAAGGAGCGCCAGTTGCGCAGGCGCTTCGTCTCACAAGGAGGTGACCGTGAAGAAGAACACTGACAAGAAGAACCGCATTCTGGGCCGCCGCGTGGCCCGTGAGCTGTCGAACGAGCAGCTCGGACCGGTGACCGGCGCCGGCTACTGGACTTACACGCTGCTCTATCCGTCCGATCCGGGCGGTCCGCGTTGGGACAGCACCAGCGGTCCGATCTGGGTTTGAGGATCTCTCCCCCCGGCCGGCGTTCCGGCCGGGGAGCCTCTCGCGAGCCGATGTCCAGGTATCTGATCACCACCGAGCCGCGCGACGTGCACGCGGTCGAGGTCGCGCTGGCGCTCGAGGCGCGCGGCGCCGAGCCGTTCCTCTGGCTCGGCGCCGACTTCACGACTCTTCTCGCGGGATCGATCGGGATTCGCGATGGACGCGTCGGCTGGGAGCTTCGCGGCCTCGATCTGCCGTCGGCCCGGCCGCCGTTCGACGCGGTCTGGATGCGCCGGCCGACGCCGCCGGTGCTCCCCGCGAGCCTCCATCCCGCCGACCGCCCGGTGGCCGAGCGCGAGGTGCGCGAGCTGGTGGCCGGCCTCTACCTGCTGGCCGCCCCCGACGCGTTCTGGGTCAACTCGCTGGCGAGCCGCGGCCGCGCCGAATCCAAGGCGGTGCAGCTCGCCGAGGCGGCCCGCCTCGGCTTCACCGTTCCGCCGACGCTGCTGTCGAACGATCCGGAGCGCATCCGCGAGTTCCTGACGGCCTTCCGGGGCCGGGCGATCTACAAATCGTTCTATCCCGCCGGCTGGCAGGGGGCGGAGACCACGGCTGTGCTCGGCACCGCGGAGATCGAGCTCGAGGAGCTGCCGGACGATGAGTACCTGCTCGCGTCACCCGGCATCTTCCAGGCCCGGGTGGAGAAGGCCTACGAGATCCGCGTGACCGCGTTCGGCCGCTATATCGCCGCCGCGCATCTCGACTCGCAGGCGCTTCCGCAATCAAGGATTGACTCGCGCGCAGCCGGGCCGGACATCCCCGTCCGGCCCATCGAGCTGCCGCCCGAGGTCGAGCGCCGCTGCTTCGAGCTGATGGACCGCCTCGGCATCGTCTTCGGCTGCTTCGACTTCGCCGTCACCCCGGAAGGTGAGCACGTCTTCTTCGAGGTCAATCCGGCCGGCCAGTTCCTCTGGGTGGAGGAGGCCTGTCCGGAGATCCGCCTGCTCGCCCCGTTCGTCGAGTTCCTGCTGGAGCGCCGCGCCGATTTCCGCTGGCGCCCCGATCCGGCGGCCATCCGCCACGAGGACCTCGCCGGCCCCGCCTTCCGGAGGATGGAGGAGCTCGCCGCCCGCCACGTGGAGCCGCCCCAGGCGTTCATCGGCATGGAGGACGACGAAGAGCCGGCCTAGCCATGCCCCGGCAGCACCACCCGCTGCTGCCCGGAGAGCGGGTCGATCCAGACGAGCCGGCCCCCTTTCGCAGCAAAGAGCCTGGCCCCGGTGCTCCCCGGCTGCAGGCCTACCCTGATGAGCGGCATGAGGCCGTCTCCAATGCGCTTCACCTGGCCCGAGCCGAGATCGAGCAGCCAGGAGACTCCCGGTCTCTCGGGAGAGCCCGACGCAATCACCAGAGTTTCAGGAGTGGGTTGGCCTCCCAGGTGGATGGGGCCGCGGAACCGCATGCGGCGGAGAGGGGTGCCATCTCCCGCCAGCACGAGCAATTGATTGGCGCCGCGCCGCTGAACCGCCAGTGCGAGGCGGTCCCCGGTCAGGAGGGCGCTATGGACCAGACTCTGCGGAGGGACGGGTAGGGCCAGCCTCAGCTCACCCGTGCGGGCGTCGTGGATCTGGATCGAAGACGTCTCACGGTTGCGCAGCACCAGACGGCTGGGGTCGTCATGGTTGGCGAGGTCCCAGGCGAGGCTGTTGAAGTTGAAGCTGAGCTCTCCCGTCTTCGCCAGCTCCTTGGACCTCAGGTCGTACTCGTAGATGTAGAGGGTATGGTCCCGATACCGGGTCGGGACGCGGGAGGGTGCATTCTCGATCCGCAGGGCCTGGAGCCGGATCACGTCCTCGCCGAAGTGAAGGCGGGCCGACTCCACCTTCTCCCATGGAAGGCGGACGGATGCGAGCATTTTGCCCGAGGGAAACTCGTCCACCTGGAGACGCCCCTGGGACATCGTGGCCAGGCGCCCGCCGTCCGGGGAGAGGGCGAAGTCCTCGATGTACCTGTAGAAGGTGATGGGCGACTGGACCATGCCGGCTTCGGGGCGAGTCAGGTCCACCGTGTCGATCCGCACCGGGCCACCGGGAATCCAATGGGTCCAGGCCGCCCGCCTGCCGTCGGCGGAGAAGCTCATCCGGAGATTCCAAGGCGTCGCACGATAGGGGGGGACCTGGACGTACTCGCCATTGGAGGCATTGAGCAGGAAAGCGGGAGTGTAGTCTCCCCGGTGAACGGCCTCCCCCTGCATGTAGACCCAGTCTCCGGCCGGCGCAGGGATGACGGCTTCGATTTCCTCCAGGTGCCGCGGAGTCACGGCGGTCACCCACTGGGCGACACCCTGGGCACCGAAGGCGAGGGGGAGCAGGAGCCCCCAGAGAGTGAGGGAGAGCAGCCGGTGGGAGCGCCGGAGATCGGTCCGGCCGCTCGCCACCTGCACGGCGGCCGCGACGAGCAGGGCCAAGGGGATCATCCAGAGGATGACGTTGAGGAGGAGATTGGCGGCCTTGTACGCCCCGACGACTCTGAGGAGACGCGGGGCATCGAGGAGCAGCCATCCTCCTACCAGGAGGGCGACGAGATCCAGGATGAGCCAGGGAGAGCGCGAGCGCAGCATCACCCCGGACGCGTGGCCGGCGAGGAGCAGGACCAGCAGGCCATAGACGGTGAGGATCTCGGCCCCTTGAGAGGCGTCGAGACCCCAGTTGCCGTTGAGGCTCAGCGAGTCCCCCATCAGCAGGACGGGCAGGAGGATCAGTGCTACTCCGCCCAGAGCCAGCACCGCCCCGGCGGCGAGCTTGCCGGCCCAGATCGTCCAGCCGGGGAGCGGGCGCGAGAAGTAGAAGGAGATACGCCTCTCCGCCAGGTCTCGGGCGATCACCGAGCCGCCCAGGATCAGCGCGACGACGCCGCCGAACGTGGCGGCGAGGGCGAGCGCCAGGCCGCCGCGCAGCTCGGACAGGGTGCCGGACCCGAGGCGGGGGAGGACCGGCACGAGCAGCGGCACCAGGCCCAGGAGAAGAGCGGCGCCCAGCAGCAGGCGCCGCTCCATGAGCTCGCGCTGGAAGATCGCGGTCAGAGCTCTCACGGAGGACATCAGCGGCCACCTTTCGTTTCCCCGACCAGGGAGAGGAAGATCTCTTCGAGGGTGAGCGACGAGACCTCGAAGCGGCGCCCGTCGCGGCGCTGGAAATGATCGAACTGTCCTTCGTCGTACTTCGAGACCACGGCCTCGACCGCCCAACCGCGGGCCGCTACTGCCAC
>DASPJI010000162.1:0-10521 GCA_035628695.1 Thermoanaerobaculia bacterium
AGGGGGGCGATCAGCTCGTCCCACTGGCCACGGGCGCGGAGCAGCAGCTCGCACAGCTCCCGCACCACCCCGTGGCCGCCCCGGCGCTCCAGCACCTGGTCCACTCGCTGCCGCACCTCGAAGACCGCGTCGACCGGCGCGAAGGAGAGCCCGCAGAGCCGCATCACCGGCAGGTCCAGCAGGTCGTCCCCCATGTAGGCCACCTTCCGGGGATCGACGCCGTGGCTGTCCAGGAACTCGGCGAAGGCCGGCCCCTTGTCCGAGCGGTCCATGATGACGGTGTCGAGGTCGATCTCGCGCGCGCGGAACTCCAGGGCCTCGTTCATCCGCCCGGAGAGGATCCCTACCTTGACCCCTCCGCGCTGCAGGAAGCGCAGGCCGAGGCCGTCGTGCACGTCGAAGACCTTCCACTGCTCGCCGTCGGCACCGTAGATCAGGCGCCCGTCGGTGAAGACGCCGTCGACGTCCAGGAGCAGCCATTCGAGGGCCTTGGCCCGCTCGACGAGCTGGGCCTGGGGGAGAGGATGGAGCGAGTTGATCGACATCAGAAGAGCTCCAAACCCCAGAGGTCGTGGAGGTGGACCACCCCTTCGAGCCGGCCGGACTCGCCGCAGACGAAGAGGGAGGTGATGCGGTTGTCCTCCATGGCGTTCAGCGCCGCGGAGGCGAGCTCGGAGCCGGGGATGGTGCGCGGCCCGGGTCGCATGCACTCGCCGGCCGTGCGCCGCAGGAGCCCCTCGTCCGCCGCCAGGAGCCGCCGCAGGTCGCCGTCTGAGATGCAGCCGGCGAGGTTCCCGCCGGTATCCACCACGGCGGTGATCCCCAGCCCCTTCTTGGACATCTCGTAGATGGCCTCGCGCATGGAGGCGTCCAGGGTCACCTTGGGGAGCGCTTCGCCGGAGTGCATGAGCTGGTCCACCCGCAGCAGCCGTTTTCCGAGCTGCCCCGCCGGGTGGAGGCGGGCGAAGTCCTCGCGGGTGAAGCCGCGGGCCTCGAGGAGCGCCATGGCCAGGGCGTCCCCCAGGGCGAGCGTCGCCGTGGTGGAGGCCGTGGGCGCCAGGTTCAGCGGGCAGGCCTCGCGGTCGATCGCCACCGGCAGGTGGATATCGGCGTGACGGGCCAGGGGCGAGGCCGCGTTGGCGGTCATCACCACCAGCGGCACGCCCAGGCGCTTGAGCGTCTCCACCAGCTTGAGCAGCTCTTCGGTGGTCCCCGAGTAGGAGGCGGCGAGGACCACGTCCCCCTCGACGATCATTCCCAGATCGCCGTGGACCGCCTCGGCCGGGTGGAGGAAGAGGGAGGGGGTGCCGGTGGAGGAGAGCGTGGCCGCCACCTTCTTCATGATCAGGCCGCTCTTGCCCATGCCCGAGCAGACCACCCGGCCGGTGCAGCCGCGCAGCAGCTCGACCGCCCGGTCGAAGCGCTCGTCGAGCTGCGGCAGCAGCCCGCGGATCGCCGCCGCCTCCGTCTCCAGCACCTCCGCCGCCACGGTGCGCGGGGAGCGGGGGAGGGCGACAGGAGCCACGCTCACCGCGCCACCTCTTCCATCACCCCGCCCGCCACCACCCGCCGCAGCTCCTGGAGAGAGCGCAGCAGGCTCTCGGCGCGGACCGGATCGAGCTGGACGGCGCGGTCGGAGAGCGCCTGGTCGGGGTCGGGGTGGACCTCCATGAAGATGCCGTCGGCGCCGGCGGCCACGGCGGCGCGGGCCAGCGGCTTGGCATAGCGCCGCAGGCCGCCGCTCTCCTCGCCGGCGGCGCCGGGGAGCTGCAGCGAGTGGGTGACGTCGTAGATCACCGCGATACCGTCCTCGTGAAGCATGGCGAAGCTGCGCATGTCCACCACCAGGTTGTGGTAGCCGAAGGAGACTCCGCGCTCGGTGACGGTCACCCGGTCGTTGCCGGTGCTCCGCGCCTTGTCCACCACCCGGCGCATGTCGTCCGGAGCCATGAACTGCCCCTTCTTGACGTTGACCGCCCGGCCGGTCGACGCCGCGGCCACCACCAGGTCGGTCTGCCGGCAGAGGAAGGCGGGGATCTGGAGGACGTCGCAGACCTCGGCCGCCGGGCCGCACTGCTCCGGCTCGTGGACGTCGGTGAGCACCGGCAGCCCGGTCTCGGCCTTGACCAGGGACAGCACGCGCAATCCCTCGGCCAGGCCGGGGCCGCGGAAGCTCTTGATCGAGCTGCGGTTCGCCTTGTCGAACGACGACTTGAAGACCAGGGGCAGGCGGAGCCGCTCGGCCATGGCCGCGAGGAAGTGGGCCGCCTCCAGCGTCCGGTCCTCACTCTCGATGACGCAGGGGCCGGCGATCACCGGGAGCGTGCCGCCGCTCCCGCCGACCACCACGCCCGGGGCCAGCACCACGGGATCGACCGCCATCACCCCTCCGCCCGCATCTCGGAGGCGACCGGCACCTCCGCCAGCTCCCCGGGCAGGGTGATCACGCCCTGGCCATCACCCCCCGCCTTGGCCGCGTCCCCCTCCCGGCGCCGCTGCTGGTGTGCCAGCGCCGCCGCGATATAGGAGACGAACAGCGGATGCGGCTCGGTCGGCTTCGACTTGTACTCGGGATGGAACTGGCAGCCCAGGAACCACGGGTGGTCCGGCAGCTCCACCATCTCGACGAACTTGCCGTCCGGCGACAGGCCCGAGATGACCAGCCCGTGGTCGATCAGGGTCTGCATGTACTTCTGGTTCACCTCGTAGCGGTGGCGGTGGCGCTCGCTGATCTCGGCCGTGCCGTAGATCTTGCGGGCGAGGGTCCCCTCCTTGAGCCGGCAGGGGTAGGCGCCCAGCCGCATGGTGCCGCCGAGCTCCTCGATCCCCAGCAGGTCGCGCAGCTTGTAGATGACGGCGTGCTCCGTCTCCGCGTCGAACTCCGAGGAGTTGGCGTTCTTGAGGCCGCAGACGTTCCTGGCGTGCTCGATGACCGTGCACTGCATCCCCAGGCAGATGCCGAAGAAGGGGACCTTGTGCTCGCGGGCGTAGCGGATGGCGCGGATCTTCCCCTCGGTGCCGCGGGGGCCGAAGCCGATGGGTACCAGCAGCGAGTCCACCTCGGACATCTCGCTCGGCCAGTTGTGCCCCTCCAACTCCTCGGCGTCGATGTAGACCAGCTCCACCTTGGCGTCGTTGGCGATGCCGCCGTGGATCAGCGCCTCGTTCAGGCTCTTGTAGGAGTCGGGGAACTCGACGTACTTGCCGACGATCCCCACCCGCACCCGGTTGTGCGGGTTCTTGACCCGCGCCACCAGACTCTCCCAGCGCGACATGTCGCGGTCGTAGTGGGGTAGGTTGAGCAGCTCGAGGACGATGTCGTCCAGCCCCTCGCGGCAGAGGGTGAGGGGGACCTCGTAGATGGTCGAGACGTCCCGGGCGGCGATGACCTGGCGGGTGTCGACGTTGCAGAAGAGAGCGATCTTCCTCTTCATGTCCTCGGGCAGGGCGCGGTCGACCCGGCACATGACGACGTCGGCCTGGATGCCGATCTCCCGCAGCTCGCGCACCGAGTGCTGGGTCGGCTTGGTCTTCAGCTCGTCGGCGGCGGCGATGAAGGGCACCAGGGTGAGGTGGATGTTGATCGCGTTGCCCCGGCCCAGCTCCTGCCGGAACTGGCGGATGGCCTCGAGGAACGGCAGCGACTCGATGTCGCCCACCGTGCCGCCGATCTCGACGATCACCACGTCGTTGTCGTCGCCCACCCGGCGCATCGCCTCCTTGATCTCGTCGGTGATGTGGGGGATGACCTGGACCGTTTTGCCCAGGTAGTCGCCCCGGCGCTCCTTGTTGATCACCGTCTCGTAGATCTTGCCGGTGGTGAAGTTGTGGCGCTTGCTGGTGGTGGTGTGGGTGAATCGCTCGTAGTGCCCCAGGTCGAGGTCGGTCTCGGCGCCGTCGTCGGTGACGAACACCTCGCCGTGCTGGTAGGGCGACATGGTTCCCGGATCGACGTTGATGTAGGGGTCGAACTTCATCAGCGTGACCGAGAAGCCCCGGGCCTCGAGGATCGCCCCCACGGAGGAGGCGGCGACGCCCTTGCCGAGCGAGGAGACGACCCCGCCGGTGATGAAGATGTACTTGCTGGCCATCCGTCCGTCTCTCCTTGGTTTCGTCACGCGCCGAGCAGACGCTCGACTCGCTCCAGGTCTTCCCGCGTGTCCACCCCGGGCGAGGCCGCCTCGACCAGGAGCACGCGGAGCGGAATGCCGTTCTCCAGCGCCCGGAGCTGCTCCAGCGATTCCGCGCGCTCCAGGGGCGTGGGCTCCAGGGCGGCGAGGCGCTGCAGGGCGTCGCCGCGGTAGCCGTAGAGGCCCAGATGCTTGAGCGGCTGGGCAATCCCCTGCTGCCGCTCGTACGGAATGGGCGAGCGGCTGAAGTACAGCGCGTAGCCGGCGAGGGACAGCACCACCTTCACGGCGTTGGGGTTGTCCCGCTCCGCCGGGTCCAGGGGCGCCGCCAGGGTGACCACCGGGTCCTCCGGATGGACCCGCAGGTGCTCGGCGACCCGCGACACCACCTCCGGGTCGATCAGCGGCTCGTCCCCCTGGATGTTGACCACCGCCTCGGCTTGCCAGCCCCGCGCCGCCCAGGCGATGCGGTCGGTGCCGCTGGCGCAGTCCTCCGGGGTCATCTCGCAGTTGCCGCCGAAGGCCTGCACGGCCCTGGCGATCCGCTCGTCGTCCGTGAGCACCACCACCCGGTCGAGGCCGCGCGCCCGCGCCACGCGCTCGTAGACGTGCTCGATCATCGGGCGCCCCGCGATGGGGAGCAGGGGCTTGCCGGGTAGGCGCGACGAGCCGTAACGGGCCGGGATGGCGCCGACGATGCCCGAGCCGATCATCCAGGGGTTCGGGGGCGGGCCGGCGGAGGGGTGCACGACCTAATCTAAAGCGTCGAGGCGGAGGGTGTCAACGGCGGCGTGCCACGATTCTCCCCTCCCCGCCCCCGGTGTTACAGTCCCCCCGTGCTCTCCCGGCTCCGGAAATCGCTCTCGCCCCACGGGCGCCGCATGCTCCTGGCCATGGCCCTGGTGGTGGCGGTGGTGCTCGCCCTCGCCCTGGCGAACCGGGCCGCCCACTCGTTCGGCGCCGGCGCCTTCCTGCCGACCGGCAAGGCGCAGTGGATCTGGTCCGGACGGATGCGCCACTCCCAGGAGCCCGGCGCGTTCTATGCGGTCCGCGATTTCGCGATCGACCGGGCGCCGGACCGGGCGCGCCTGCTGGTGATGGGGGATGAAGAGTACGTCCTCTATCTCAACGGCCGCCGGGTCGGCTCCGGCGGCTACCGCAACGGCGCGGGGATCGACGCCTACGAGGTCGGGCCGCTGCTCCTGCCGGGCGGCAACCGGCTGATGGCAGAGCTGCGGAGCAGCGGCGGCGCCGGCGGTTTCCTCCTCAGCCTCGGGGACGAGACGGGCCGTCCGATCGTGGTCACCGACGAGAGCTGGCGCGTCCTGGACCGCGACCACCCGGGCCTGATGCGGGGTTGGCTCCCGGTCGGCTATGAGGGGCTGGGACCGGTGGGGGAGCCGGCCTTCTGCTGGGGCGTGCCCCCCGTCGGCCGGTGGGGGAGCCCCGAGCCCGGAACGGCAAGGCCCCTCTTCGCCGAGCTGGCGCCCGCCGAGATCCCGGGGGTGCGCCGGCTCCGGCCGGGCGGCCAGGACCTCCCCGGCGGCGCGCGGGTGGTCTACGACTGGGGACGCGAAGTGACCGGCTACCTCTCCCTCGAGCTGCGGCCCGGGGACCAGCTCCAGACCGCCCTGCTCTACACCGGCGACGCGCCGCCGCGGCCGGGGATCGACCGGCCCGCCGGCGCCGTCCTCCTGCTGCCGGGCCGGCGGCAGTGGCTGGACGCCACGCCCCGTCGTTTCCGCTATGCCATGGTGATCGGGATCGACGAGCCGCTCGCCGCCCGGGTCCACGCGCTGGCCCCGGACCTGACGCCGGAGAAGGTGACTCGGCTGCTGCCGAAGGAGGGGCAGAGCGGAGTGCTGGGGATCGAGCCGCCGCCGCTACGAACGCCGGTGGAGGACGAAGTCTGGCGCAAACTCGAGAGCGTCCCGGGCATCGCAGGACGGAAAGATCTCTAGCTCCCGCTTCGCCCGGGCGGCGAAGTCGACCGCCATCTCCGCCACCTCCTCCAGCGTCCCCTCGGACTGCACCAGGTCCAGGATCTCCTCCGGCGCCACGCGGGAGAAGCTCCGGTCCTCCAGCACCATCTCGATCCGCCGCCGCTCGGCCGCCTCGACCCGCGGCAGGAGGATAATCAGGGGGAGCGTGAGCTTGCCCTCCTTGAGGTCCGACAGCACGGGCTTGCCGAGCTCGGCCTCGCGCGCGGTGAAGTCCAGGAGGTCGTCGACGAGTTGGAAGCAGGTACCGAGGGCGCGGCCGTAGCGGGTGAGGACCTGCTCGGCGTCGGAGCGCCGCGGCGGGATGAGCGCCGGGATCGCGCAGGAGGCGGCGAACAGGTGCGCCGTCTTGCGGTCGATGATCTCGAAGTACTCCTCGGTGGTGAGGTCGATCGCCCCCAGGCGCTGGAACGCGAGGAGCTCCCCCTCGGTCATCTTGAGCGTGGCGCCGCAGAGGCGCTGGATGACCTCCACCTGGCCGTGCGAGAGCGCCATCTGCATCGCCTTGGTGTAGATCCAGTCGCCCAGCAGCACCGTCAGGTTGTTGCCCCAGAGCTGGTTGAGCGTCGCCTGGCCGCGGCGCAGGCCGGCGTGGTCGATGACGTCGTCATGGATCAGGGTGGCGGTGTGGATCAGCTCCACCACGGCGGCGTAGGTGACCTCCTCGTCGCCGTCGTGCCCGAGCAGCCGGGACGACAGGAGGAGGAGGGCGGGCCGGACGCGCTTGCCGCCGCCGTTCGATAGGTAGTCCCCCGCCTGGTGGATGAACGGCACGTCGGCGTCCAGGTGGTGCCGGAACACCGCCTCCGTGGCGACCAGCTTGTCCGCCACCAGCTCCATGAAGCGGCTGGCCAGGGAGGAACGGTGGTTGCTGCTCTGCTGCGCGTCGACGAGCGGTTGGTTCTGCACCAGGTCGGGCCTCATGGGAGGGCGGTTGGCGGCCACGCCGTCAGCGCCCCGTCACCGGGTCGAAGGGGACGACCTGTTCCAGCCGGCCGTCGCGGAAGCGGTACGCCTTGCCCGCCTCGAAGTACCACCAGGAGGCCTCGACGTGGTCGGGGTACTGGACCCGCTTGACCTCGTCCGGCTTGCCCATCTCTTCGTAGACGCGGCGCTCGTCCTCGCTCTGCACGCTGGCGACGAAGGCGCGGAGGTTGTTCAGGAAGCGGACGTTCTCCACCGTCGCCGTGGCCACCACCGGGTTGCCGGCGAGCATCCGCTGGGTGATGTCCACCCGCGCCAGCTCCTCCAGCCGCTCCCCCTGGCTCTTGCGCACCGGCACGCCCACCACCAGATCGAACTGGTTGAAGTAGCTGTCCCAGGGCCAGACCAGGGTGTACTCCCCCTGCGCGTTGGTGACGGCGCTCACCCGCCGGATGTCCTTGGGGGTGCGGCGCAGCTCGCGGAAGCTGAACGTGTTGCGCGACACCTCGAGAGCGACCTGGAGGTTCGCCAGCGGCTTCCCCTGCCGGTCGGAGATGATGCCGGTGACCTGGATGCGTTCCCCCTGGGCGTAGCGGGCCGCCAGCGCCGGGACGGCGGCGGACAGCAGCAGGAGGGCGATGACGGCGAGGGACGGGATCACGCGGGCCGGCCCCTGGGGCCGCCCGCTCCGGCGAAACGGGGCCATACGAGGGATCTCTCTCACAGCGAGCGATAGTTGGTGAACGTGAGTGGTACGTCGAGGTCCAGGGCCTTCAAGGTGGTGATGACCGTCTGCAGGTCGTCGCGGTTCTTGCCCGAGACCCGCACGGTGTCCCCCTGGATGGCGGCCTGGACCTTGAGCTTGCGCGCCTTGATCTCGGCGACCAGCTTCTTGGCCGTCTCCTGGGGGATGCCCTGCTGGAGCGTGATCTTCTGGCGCACCCGGCCGCCGCTCGCCGGCTCGACCTTGCCGTAGCGCAGCGACTTGAGGTTGACGTTGCGGCGCACCAGCTTGGACTTGAGCACCTCGAGCACCTGGGTGAGGGAGAACTCGTCGGCGGCGCCGGCGACGATCTCCTCCCCTTCGAGAGCGAGCTCGCAGCTCGCCTTCTTGAGGTCGTAGCGGGTGGAGATCTCTTTCTCCGCCTGTACGACGGCATTGCGGACCTCTTGCAGGTCCACGGTCGACACGATGTCGAAGGAATTGTCGGCAGCCATGGTGATCTCGTTCGACTCCGGCGGTCCATCGCAGGGCTGACGCGGGAGAGCCTCTCGGCTGGGCGTCATTATATATAGAGGAGGGGGGGCGGGCCATCCGCCCCCGTCCAGGGCCCCTACGACTCGTCCCAGCGGATGTCCCGGGGGGGCGAGAACTGGGCGGCCTGCCCGGTGAGCGACCGGTAGCCGTTGATCTGGAACCGGGTGAGGTTGCCCTCCCGGTCGTGGTAGGAGACCTCCACCAGCCGCTCGCTCTTGGGATCGACGGTGAGGACGGCGTCGGCCAGCGCGTCCACCTTCTGCTTCGGCGAGAGGGAGATCTGGATCCGTCCCCCGTCGGCGGGGCGGCTGGTCGCGTTGTAGCGCCGCTTCAGGTCCTCGACCCCCAGGAGGAGCAGGTCGAGCCCGGGCTCGTTCTTGCGGTCCACCCGATAGCGTCGTCCGGTTTTGTCCTCCGGGTTCCAGGAGTGGGCGACGCCGCCGCAGAGGAGAAAACTCTTGGGGTAGGGCTGCTGGTAGTCCCACCGCAGGCAGTCGGGGAGGTTCAGGGCCAAGCGGCCGGACTCCTGCTCGCCCGAGGTGAAGCCGGCGGGTACGTAGGTCTGGGTGAACGCCGCGCCGGTGGCTCCCGCCTCGACGAGGCTGTTGCGCACCCCCTGGAGCGTCTTCCAGGGATCGGCGGCGTCCTGTGCGGAGGACACATCGATAGCTGCAACGGCCACAAGGGCCAGGGCGAGGGCGAACGGAACGAGGGTTTTCGGTCTCATGGTCGGGTCTTCCTATCGAAGTCCCTGCATACAACAGGCCAGGGGAGGGGATGCTTCCCCGGGCGGTGGGAGTCCCGCCCGGGGTGGACCAGGCTAGGGGGCGCAGGAGACGACCGTGTTGCCGCACTTCACGTAGCCGGGGTAGGTGGGGGAGTAGTCCCACCGGTAGTAGCAGCTCTGGCCCATCCCGGTGGTCGAGCAGGAGACCGAGCTGTCGGACTCGCAGGGGATCGAGACGGAGCAGGGGTGGCGTCCGGCGAAATACAGGACGGGGGCCTTGGGCTCGGCCTGCGGGGTCAGCACCTGCTGCAGCTCCTCGGGGAGCAGGGGGCGCTGCGGCGAGGCCTGGGTATCCGGCTGAGCCTCGGCGGGCACGGTCTCTTCGACCTCCTCAGCGGGGGCCAGCGCGGCGCCTCCTACGAGAACGGTCAGGGCCAGGGCGATGGACAGACGGGTTCTGCGCATGTTTCTCTCCTCCTGATCAAAGGGGAGCCCGAGGGGGGGCTCCACCGGGACGCCGGCCGGGAGGGTCCCCGGTCAGCGGAACAGCCCACCCAACATGCCGGCGAGGTCGCCGCCGCCTCCAGCGCCGCCGAGGTTCTTGAGCGCGGGAACGTTGGCGAGGATCTTGGCAACCAGGTCGGCGCCCGCCTTGCTCTGCAGAAACTGGAGCAGGGTCGGCACGAACTTGGCCGCGGTCTCCGGGTCGATGCCCAGCTTGCCGAGGGCGCCTACGAGACCAGCCAGGCCGCCGAGGGAGCCGAGGACACCTCCCGCGGCGCCGCCGCCCGCACCGCCGGCCAGGGACCCGAGGAGGTCGCCGGCCTGGCCGAGGATCCCACCGCCACCGGCCCCGGCATCGCCCGCCGTGGGGGCGGCCTTCATCCAGCCGGAGATCTCGGGGACCATGGTCGCGAGCTTCTTGAAGTCGTTCGCGTCGATCCCGTCGCGGATCATGTTGATGACCGCGCCCGCCCCGCCCGCCGCCTGCTCGGTGCTCAGGCCGAGTTGCCCGGCCAGCGTCTTGATGATGTCGTCCATGCCGCCCTCCTCTCAGAAGTTGCCTCTCCGCGCGAAGACTACGCGGAGGCGGGGAAGGGCGCAAGCGTGGGGCGGTTCTGGAGATATGATGTCTCCTCTCGACATGGAAATCCGCATCCACCTCTGGAGCGTTCCCGAAACTCGTCAGGAGCGCGCCCTCGTCGCCGGCCGGGTCTTCCCCGAGCTGCGGCGGCGCGCCGAGGCGCGTGAGATCGGCGTGTCGTACGTCGGGCACGAGCCCACGGCGTGCGACATCCTGGTGGCGCTGGTGTCAGACGACCGGCCGCCGTTCCCCCCCTCCCCCTCCCGGATCGACCTCGTCTACTCGCGGGGTGAGGATCCGGACCTCCTGGCCCAGCGGGTCTTCGAAGACCTCTGGACGGCGGTGACGCACGAGAGGCGGCGCGAGATCTTCCAGCCGCCGGCCCCCGTGCCGCCGGA
>DASPJI010000163.1:0-8796 GCA_035628695.1 Thermoanaerobaculia bacterium
CAGGCTGTGATCGTGGGCCGCAGCTCGATCGTCGGCAAGCCGATGGCCGGGCTGCTGCTACGCGAGCACTGCACCGTCACCATCTGCCACTCGCGCACCCGCGACCTCGCCGCCATCACCCGCGAGGCGGACATCCTGGTAGCCGCCATCGGCCGCGCCGCGATGCTCGGCCCCGAGCACGTGAAGGAGGGGGCGGTGGTGATCGACGTCGGGATCACCCGTGTCCACGACCGGGACGAGGTGGAGCGCCTCTACCCGGGCGACCCGGAGCGCCGGCGCCATCTCGAGAAGCGCGGCTCAACGCTCATCGGCGACGTGGACTTCACCCGCGTCGCGCCCATCGCTTCGGCCATCACCCCGGTGCCGGGCGGCGTCGGCCCGCTCACCGTGGCGATGCTGATCGCCAACACCCTGAAAGCGGCGAAGCGCCGGCAAGGCCTCTCGTGACCCGCGACGGCCGCCCCCTCCTCGTCGGACTGACCGGTGGCCTGGCCAGCGGCAAGTCGACGGTGGCGGGCTGGCTGGCGGACGCCGGCTTCCGGGTGGTCGACGCCGACCGCCTGGTGGCCGACCTCTACCGCCCCGGGGGCGCCGGGGCCGAGGCGGTGCGCGGGCTGTTCGGTGACGGCATGCTCGACGAGCAGGGGGCCGTGGTCCCCGCCCGGGTCGCCGACCGGATCTTCTCGGACCCGGAGGCGCGGCGGGCGCTGGAGGGGGCGGTCCACCCGCTGGTGCGCGAGCGCTTTCACGAGATCGCCCGCGAGTCCTCGCAAGGGGTCGTGGTGCTCGAAGCCACCCTGCTGGTGGAGGCCGGCTACAGCCCCTCGTTCGACCTCATCGTCACGGTGGAAGCGCCGGCGGTGACGCGCCTGCGGCGGGCGATGGAGCGGGGCATGAGCGAGGACGCCGCCCGCGCCCGCCTCCTTGCCCAGGGAGACGGCGAGGTCCGCCGCGAGGCCTCCCACCGGATCATCGACAACTGCAGCGACCTCCCCCACCTGCGCCACCAGGTCGACGACCTGGTCATCGAGCTGCGGCGGCTGGCGGACCAGCAGGCCGAGCAGCGCTCCGAGCCCCGGTGAGCCTCCCCCCCTTCGTTCTGGTCACCGCCAATCCCGGCAAGCTCGTCGAGGCCCGGCGCCTGGCGGGCCACGACGTCGAGTCTGCCGCCGTCGACCTCCCCGAGATCCAGTCGCTCGACCTGGAGGAGGTGCTCCGCGCCAAGGCCGAAGCCGCCTGGTCGCGCCTCGGACGACCTCTGGTGGTGGAAGACTCCGGGCTCGACCTCACGGCGCTCAACGGCTTCCCCGGCCCCCTCATCAAGTGGATGCTGACCGCCGTGGGAGCCGAGGGAATCGCCCGCGCCGGCCTCTCCCTGGGAGACCCGCGCGCCACCGCCCGTTGCATGCTTTTCTATAAGGACGCGTACCGCGAGGTGATCGTCGAAGGGGTCACCGCCGGCACCCTCGTCCTCCCCGGCCGCGGCACGCGCGGCTTCGGCTGGGACCCCGTCTTCCTCCCCGAAGGCGGCGAGCTGACCTTCGGCGAGCTCGACGGCGCGGAGAAGGACGCCGTCAGCCACAGGGGGAAGGCGTGGCGGGCTATGATTAGGCGGCTGGCGGGAGGACGCCGCGAGCTGAAGCAGGACTGACAGCCCCATCCCCTTTCCGGGAGGCCCCCGTACCGAAGCGGGAGGACACTCTCCCTCAAAGGGGAGGATGCCCCACCCAAAAGGGACCACCTCCTCCCGCAAAGAGTACAGCCCCCTCCCCGATCCGGGAGGCCCATGTACCCGAAACGGTACGGCCCCCTCCCCTTCCAGGTACACCCCCTCCCCAAATCGGGTACCACCCCCTCCCGGAAAGGGTACGGGGGCTTCCCTCCTCTCCATGGTCCACGGTAGAGTCTCCCGCAAAGCCGTCTTTCCCGACAGGAGCGTCCGTTCATGCCTCGCGTCTCTTCAGCCGTCACGATCTCGGTGTGGGAAGCCCTCATCGATGGAGTGAAGCAGTTCGCCGACGAGCTGCCTCACCTCCAGGAGCTCCAGGCCGAGCTGGAATCCACCCTCACCGAGGCGCGGCGCTGTCAGACCGCGTACCTGAGGTATCACGCGCGCGCCATGCAGGAGGCGCGGCGGATGCGGGAGATCTCCGAGAAGGGCCAGCGCATCGAGAGCCGGATCCGCGCCGGCCTCAAGAGCGCCCACGGGGCGGACAGCCCCAAGCTCATCCGCTACGGCTTGCGGCCACACAAGGGGATGAGGAAGTCGGCCCCGCGGGAGGTGGCGCCCGCGGAGCCGGAGATCGACGAAGAGGTTGGAGAGACGAGAGACGGCGAGGGCTAGGCGATCTCGACGCCGGCCATCAGCCAGAGCAGGATCGCCTTCTGGACATGGAGGCGGTTCTCCGCCTCGTCGTAGATGCGGCTCTGCGGCCCGTCGGCGACCTCGGCGGCCACCTCCTCGCCGCGGTGCGCCGGCAGGCAGTGCAGGAAGATGGCGTCCTGCCGCGCGCCGGACATCAGCTTCTCGTCGACGATGAAGCCCTGGAAGTCCTTGAGCCGCTTCTGCGCCTCCTGCTCCTGCCCCATCGAGGCCCAGACGTCGGTGTAGACCGCCGACGCGTCCTTGACCGCCTGCCGCGGATCGTCGGTCAGCTCCAGCCGGGTGCCGGCCTCCTCGGCCGCCCGCCGCGCCTGGCCGAGATAGGGCTCTCGCACCTCGTAGCCCTTGGGCGAGGCGACCGCGAAGTCCATCCCCACCCGCGAGGCGGTCAGCATCAGCGACATGGCCATGTTGTTGCCGTCGCCCACGTAGGCTAGCTTGCGGCCCTTGAGGTCGCTGCCGAAGACCTCGGTCAGGGTGAAGTAGTCGGTCAGCGCCTGGCAGGGGTGGAGGTCGTCGGAGAGGCCGTTGATCACCGGCACGGTGCCGAAGCGAGCCAGGTCCGCCACGGTCTGATGGGCGAAGACACGGGCCATGATGCCGTCGACGTAGCGCGACAGCACCTGCGCCGTGTCCGAGATCGGCTCGCCGCGGCCGAGCTGGATGTCGCGGCTGGACAGGAAAAGGGCGTGGCCGCCCATCTGCACCATGCCCACCTCGAAGCTCACCCGCGTACGGGTGGAGGACTTCTCGAAGATCATGCCCAGGCTCTTGCGGGTCAGGGCGCCGGAATATTTCTCGGGGTTCGCCTTGACGTCGGCGGCCAGCTTGAACAGCCCTGCCACCTCCGCCGCCGAGAGGTCGTGGTCCGAGATCAGGTGACGCTGGGTCATCGGGTCTCCTTTATGGATAGTGAGAAGGAAAGAAAGAGGAAGGGTTCGGGACGGGGCGCCGGCGTGGAACGCCGGCGGATCACAGCGGGTCCCGCTCCAGGGGCATGGTCATGCAACGCGGCCCCCCGCGGGCCCGCGACAGCTCGTTGGACTGCAGCGACACCACGGCGCGCCCGCCGCCCACCAGGTCGTGCTTCCCCGACAGCGCCTCGTCCTCCGACAGCACCCGCCAGCCGCGCCGCCCCAGCTCCTCGAGCGTCTTGCGGTTGCGCAGGTAGAGGAGGATGAGGCCCGGGGCGATGGCGAAGGCGTTGGCGCCGTCGGTCCACTGCTCCCGCTGCTGGTCGATCGCCTCGGTCGGGCCGCCGCAGGGCACGACGTCCAGCTCGAGGCCGAGGCTGGAGAGCGCCCGCAGCAGCGACGTGCGGACCGTGAAGGTCAGGTCCTTCGCCCGCAGGTCCACCGAGTAGACGTGCGCCGACTCCGGCCCCCCCGGCTCGATGACCGGCATGTAGGCCAGGCAGGTGCCGTGGTCGATGAAGGTGAAGACGGTGTCCAGGTGCATGTACGAGCGCCGCCGGGGCAGCTCCACCATGACCAGGTGCCGGAACGAGGTCTCTTCGAGCCGCAGGTACTCGGCCAGCACCTCGATCCCCCGCCGGTTGGTGCGCTCGGACAGCCCCACCAGGATGATCTCCGGGCTCGCCACCAGGACGTCGCCCCCCTCCAGGTTCGGGTACTGGAAGCGGGGGTTGTGCTGCGGCGCCCCCGACGGCGGGACGTCGATCTCGTAACAGCTCGCCAAGCCGGCCAGCTCGGAGTGGTGCTCGAACATGGTGCGGGCGAGGAGCGGCTCGCGCTCGCGCGCCGCCGTCGCCATCGACGAGATCACCACCCGGTTGCCCAGCACCACCTGCGGGTCGCGCTGGAAGAAGTAGTTGGGCACCGGGTCGAGGTCGAAGAACTGCATCCGCCCGGCGTCGGACAGCTCGGCGGGCGAGCGGATCCCCTCGACCAGGGCGGTGGCGAGGGCCTTCGCCTCCAGGTCGCGGAGCCGGTGGGCGACGCTGAACGGCACGCCGTACTCGGCCTCCAGCTCGTCGAGGAGCTTTCTCCGCACCGTCTCCTCGCGCAGCACGTCGGCGAGCAGGTCGTGGGCGTAGTGCACCTGGACACCGGCCTGGCGCAGCACGCCGGTGAAGGCGTCGTGCTCCTCCCGCGCCTCCTCGCCATAGAGGATGTCGTCGAAGAGCAGGTGCTCCATGAGGGCCGGGACCATCCAGTCGATCTCGCGGCCGGGACGGTGGACGAGGACGCGCCGCAGGCGTCCGATCTCGGTTTCGACGTGAATAGGCATGGCGTGGATCGCGAAGAGGCACCCGGATGGGCGCGGCGGCGGATTGTACCAGACCCTCTTGTTATGATCCCCCCATGCCCGAGACGCCGCCCGAGACCCTGCCCGAGACGCCCCAGAACCCCCTGTACGAGAGGTACGCCTCGCCGGAGATGGCGCGCATCTTCTCCGCCTCCCACCGCTTCCACCACTGGCGGAACCTGTGGATCGTGCTCGCCGAGTGCCAGCGGGAGCTGGGGCTTCCCGTCTCCGGGGAGCAGATCGCCCACCTGCGGGCCGTGGCCGGCGACACCGACCTGGCGCGGGTGGCCGAGCTCGAGCGGCGGACGCGCCACGACGTGGTCGCCCACCTGCGCCACTTCGCCGAGCAGGCGGACCGCCTCGGCGCCGGCGCCGGCGGCGTCCTCCACCTGGGAGCGACCAGCGCCTTCCTCACCGACAACACCGACGTCCTCCTGATGCGCGAGGGCCTCGAGCTGCTGCTGGCGCGCCTCGCCGCGGCGGTGACGGCGCTCGCCGGCTTCGCCCGCCGCACGCGCGACATCCCGGCCCTCGCCTACACCCACTTCCAGCCGGCGCAGCTCACCACCGTCGGCAAGCGGGCCTGCCTCTGGCTGCAGGACCTGGTGATGGACATGGCCGAGGTCCGCCACCGCCTCGCCACCCTGCGCTGCCGCGGCGTCAAGGGGACGACGGGCACGCAGGCGAGCTTCCTCACCCTGTTCCACGGCGACCACGGCAAGGTGCGGGAGCTCGACCGCATGGTGGCGCGGCGGCTGGGCTTCGCCGGGAGCTTCCCCGTCACCGGCCAGACCTACTCGCGCAAGCAGGACAGCCAGGTGCTCGCCGTGCTCTCCGGCCTCGCCGAGAGCTGCCACAAGCTCGGCACCGACCTGCGCCTGCTCCAGGGGGTAGGCGAGCTCTCCGAGCCGTTCGACGCCGAGCAGGTGGGCTCGTCCGCGATGGCCTACAAGCGCAACCCGGTGCGCGCCGAGCGGATGTGCGGCCTGGCGCGGCGGCTGATGACCGACGCCCTGAACGGGCCGCTCAACACCTCCGTGCAGTGGCTGGAGCGCAGCCTCGACGACTCGGCCAACCGCCGGCTGGTGATCCCCGACTCGTTCCTCTGCGCCGATGCCATCGCCGGGCTCGCCGCCCACATCGCCGGCGGCCTGGTGGTGCGCGAGGCGACGGTGGCGGCGCGCGTCGCCCGCGAGCTGCCGTTCATGGCCACCGAGACCCTGCTCATGGAGTCGGCGCTGCGCGGCGGCGACCGCCAGCACCTGCACGAGAGGATCCGCCAGTACAGCCTCGAATCCCAGGGGCGGCTGGAGCGCGGCGGCGACAACCCGCTGATCGGCATGATCGTGGACGACCCGGATTTCCGGCTCACCCGCTCCGAGGTGGAGCCCTGGCTCGACCCCGTCGCCTTCACCGGCCGCTCCGCCCGGCAGGTGGACGAGCTGCTGGAGGAGGTCGTCGAGCCCGCGCTGGCCGAGCTGAAAGCCGCCGGTCTCGAGGCCGCCGAGGTGGCGGCGCCCCGCGTCTGACCTCCCCAGATATACGTCCACATGAATAGGCGCGCCGGCCGGCGCGCCTTTCCGCGCGCAGACCGTCGGGACACGTCGCGTAGCGGGGAACTGGATGAAAATTCCAGGTGTGCTACTATCCCGGCAGCGCAAGCTGTTTCAGCGCTGGGCCCAGAGGCTCTCACGAAGATGGCCAACCACCACCTTACGGAGAACACCATGTCGACCATGCGCCAAGACAACTCTCGTTGTAGCGCTCTGTTCAACCGGGGGCTGCTTCGACTCGCCCTCGCCGCTCTCGTCCTCGTGCAGATCGCGGCGGCCGGGTGCTCGGCCAACAAGCGGCCTACCGCCGCCAAGTCGCTGGACCGCCCCATCGAGCGCGGCGTCGCCTCCTGGTACGGCCCCAGATTCCATGGGCGCCTGACCGCCAACGGCGAGCGCTATGACATGCACGAGATGACGGCCGCCCACCCGACGCTGCCCTTCGGCACGCGCGTCCAGGTCCGCAACGTCCGCAACGGGCAGTCCGCCCTGGTCCGCATCAACGACCGCGGGCCGTTCAAGAAGAACCGGGTGATCGACGTCTCCTTCGCCGCGGCGAAGGCGATCGGGCTGGTCTCCTCGGGCACGGCCCTGGTGGACCTCTACCTGGCCGCCACCGGCGGCGGCGCCGCTCCCAGCCTCTCCCACTACACGGTCCAGGTGGGGGCCTTCAGCGACGTCGACCGGGCCGCCTCCCTCAAGGCGAACCTGTCCCGGATCTATCCCGAGACCCGGGTCCACGGTGACGGCACCTGGAGCCGCGTCCAGGTCGGCTCCTTCGACGACCGCCAGCAGGCCGAGACCCTGCGCCGCGAGCTGGCCGCCCTGGGCATGCCCTCGGTGGTCGTCTCCGCCGCTCAGTAGGTGAAACGAAGGGGAGCGCCCGCTCCCCTCACCTCCCCTCCTCTTCCGGCACCGTCTCCAGCAAGCCGCCGTCCTCGCCGGCCGCCACCCGGCCGCCCAGGCTCGCCACCACCGCCAGCAGCTCGTCGGGATCGAACGGCTTGGCGACGTGGATGTTGAAGCCGGCGAGGAGGGTGCGCCGGCGGTCCTCGGCCCGGGCGTGGGCGGTCAGGGCGGCGGCGGGGACGCGCCCGCCGGCGTGGGCCGGCAGGGCCCGCACCCGGCGGATCAGCTCGTAGCCGTCCTGCCCGGGCATGGCGATGTCGGAGAGCAGCACGTCCGGGGGGGACTGGGTGAAGGCCTCCATCGCCTCGGCCACGGAGGCGGCCACCCGCACCCGGGCGCCGCACTTCTCGAGCATCACCGCGATGAGGTCGCGGGCGTCCGGCTCGTCGTCCACCACCAGGACGTCGAGGTCGAGGAGGCTCGGCGGGCACTCGAACCCGACCCCATGAGCCGGCGGGAGGGGCTCGGGCGCCCGGCGCTCCGCGGCGGTGGCCCGCAACGGCAGGTCCACATGGAAGGCCGCCCCGCGTCCCGGCCCGCCGCTCTCGCCGTGCACGGTGCCGCCGTGCAGCTCCACCAGCCGCCGCACGATGGCCAGGCCCAGCCCCAGCCCCCCCTGGGCGCGGGTGATCGAGCCGTCCGCCTGGCGAAAGGGCTCGAAGGCGTGGGGCAGGAAGGTGGGGTCGATCCCCTGGCCCGTGTCGCTCACGGTGAGCCGGACCTGGCCGTCCCGGCGCGCCAGCATCACGCGGACGGAGCCGCCGGGCGGCGTGAACTTGACGGCGTTCGAGAGCAGGTTCCAGACCACCTGCTGCAGACGCCCGGGATCGCCGGTGACGGTGCCGGCGTAGGGATCGAGGGCGATCTGGAGCTGGACCGACTTCGCCTCCGCCGCCGGGCGGACCGAATCGAGGGCCACCTCGATCACCGGCACCAGGTCCAGCGGCCGGGCCTCGAGGCTCATCCGGCCCGAGATGATTGCCGAGACGTCCAGCAGGTCGTCGATCAGCCGCGCCTGCGAGCGGGCGTTCCGCTCGATGCCCTCGAGGGCGCGCCCGAGCTTCTCCCCCTCGAGAGTGCCGGAGCGCAGCAGCGCCGCCCAGCCGACGATGGCGTTGAGCGGCGTGCGCAGCTCGTGGGAGAGGGTGGCCAGGAACTCGTCCTTCATGGCGCTCGCCGCCTCGGCCGCGGCGCGGGCCTCGCGCTCGCGGGCGAGGAACCGCTCCCGCTCCTCCTCGATGGCGCGCCGTTCGGCGGCCCGGTCGAGCGCGGCGCGCAGGGCGACCGGCAGGCGGACGAAGCGCTGCGGCTGCTTGAGCACGTAGTCGTCGAGGCCGGCCTTCATCGCCTCGACCGCCAGCTCTTCGGTGCCGCTATTGGTGAACATCAGGACCGGGATGCCGGGGTAGAGCTCCTTGCACCGGCGGAGGACGGTGAGGCCGTCGCTCCAGTGGAGCTGGTAGTCGGTGATGACGGCGCCGAAGCCGCCGGCCTCCAGGGCGCGGCCGAGCTCCTCCAGGTTCTTGATCTCCTGGATCTCGAGAGCGGGCGGGCCGGGGAAGGCCTTCGCGAGGACGCGCCGCGCCAGGGTCCGGTCGTCGGGGTTGTCGTCGATGAGGAGGACGCGCATGACCTCTCCGCTACTCCGGCGCCCTCTGCGGCAGCTCGATCCAGAACCGTGTG
>DASPJI010000164.1:0-5048 GCA_035628695.1 Thermoanaerobaculia bacterium
ATCTCCTCGACCACGTCGACAGTCGTGACGTTGAACGCCAGCGAGTTGAGGCGCCGGCCGATCAGCGTCTCCGGCGGCGAAGGGAAGTCACGATGCCACGGCTGGTAGGCGGCGCCCGGGCCCGGGATGTCGAAACCGATCTCGACGATCTTGTAGTCCGGGCCGAGCACCGCCTCGCAGACCGCGGCGACCCACGGGTGGGTGGCGAGGTCGACGAAGCCGCGCAGCCGCTCCGGGTGGATCTCGACGTAGTGGCGCTTGGGCCCGCGCCCCACCGCGCCGCCGGGGCGCCGGAGCGCCTCCTGGAACAGGACCTCGATGTCCTCTCGCAGCTCCCGCACCCAGCTCCGGTCGAAGGCCCCCTTGAATCCGATGATGCCGTCTCCGTAGAGACCGCCCATGATGCTCGCGATGTCGAACTGCCGATCGTGCGCCTGCGTGCTGGTGCTCATACATCCTCGTCGGGAGTGATCTCCGGTTACAGCCGACGAGCGTATGACGCTGCGAGACGGCCTCCGAACTACCTTTTGAGTCTAACCTGATCTGAACCTACCTACTCCCCCTTCTTCCCCCAGAGCTGCTCGAGGCGCTGGTCGCGGCCGCAGTTGAAGCGGTAGAGCTTGTAGCGGAGGGGGTTCTTCTCGTAATAGTCCTGGTGGTACTCCTCGGCGGGGTAGAACGGACCGGCGGACACGATCTCGGTCACCACCGGCTTGCCGAGCTGCCGCGCCACGCGGGCCTTGGTCGTCTCGGCGAGCCGCTTCTGGGCCTCGTCGTGGACGAAGATGCCGGTCCGGTACTGATCGCCCACGTCACAGAACTGGCGGTCCGGAGTGGTGGGGTCCACGTTGTGCCAGAAGACCTCCAGCAGCTTTTCGTAGCTGACCTTCGCCGGGTCATAGACGATCTCCACGGCCTCGGCGTGGCCGGTGCCGCCGGCGGAGACCTGCTCATAGGTGGGGTTCTTCTTCTGGCCGCCGATGTAGCCCGAGGTGGTCGAGACCACCCCCGGCAGCTTGTCGAAGGGGGGCTCCATGCACCAGAAGCAGCCGCCGGCGAAGGTCGCCTTGGCGAGCTTGGCGCCGGAGGCCGGAAGGGCGGCCACCGCGAGCAGGCCCAGAAGCAGCGATATTCTCATCATCCTGGTCTTCATCGTCGTCATCTCCTGTCCGCTCCTAGTACGCGCCGCCGGTGGACATCGGTTCACCCTCGGGTTCAACCTCAGCTCGGCGCAGGGCGTCGATCACGGCGGCGGCGAGGAGATCCTGCTGGCGGGCCCGGCTGATGGCGGCGGGGCGATCCCCGAACTGGAAGCCGTACCACCCGAACTGGCAGTGGTTGCCCCCCTCGATCCGCACCCAGTGGGTGTCCTCCGGCAGGTTCCTGGCGTAGTGTCGGACCTCCTCCTCGCTCGCCAGGCCGTCTCGGGTCGCGTAGATCTTGGTGACCTCGAAGGGCAGGTCCGACATGTCGATCTCCCGCGGATGGGAGCTCCCGACCAGGAGAAGCCCGTAGGGGCTCCGGGTATTCCGTACCGCGAAACGGCACGCGATCGCCCCGCCCTTGGAATGGCCGCCGACGATCCAGCGCCGGACCGCGGTCTCCCGCTTCATGATGGAGAGGGTACGGCTGTAGACCTCGACCTCGGAGGACAGGGAGGGTGCGAGGCGGAGGGGCAGCTCGAGCAGGAAGACCGGGTACCCGCTCTCGGCGACGGTCCTGGCAAGAGGCGCGTACGCCTCCGGGTCCACCAGGGCGCCGGGGTAGAAGACCAGTCCCACCGGCCGGGCGCCGGCCCGGGGAAGGAAGGCCGTATACCCGGGGCGGGGCTCGACCGACACCCGGCCGTCGCTGCGCAGCACGGCCTCGTCCACCCCCCAGGACTGGTAGGAGATCAGGTTCCAGAGCGTGAAGACGACGAAGAGGATGGCGCCGGTGGTGGCCCAGACCTTCCGGATCGTCTGCCACCGGATCTTCATCTCAGTCGAGCTCGCCGGACAGCCAGTGGAGGATGTTGAGGACGAGCTGCCGGTTGTCGATGCCCGGGCTGTCGAAGCCCAGGACCATGCCGTCGAACGTCTGGCTGGTGAGCATGGCGGCCTCGCCCATCACCACCACCCGCCCCTTGCCCAGCGTCATCGCGAGCCCCTGGCTGCGGCCTGCCGCGGAGACCGACTGCTTCCGGTCGGGCGGCAGCTCGTCCACCGCCGAGGGCGCGAGCCGCAGCAGGGGGACACTGCCCGGCGGCCCGGCCAGGGACTGTCCCAGGAAGCTCACCACGCGCCCGATCCGCTCCTGCGGCGACCGGCCGCGGGTGATCGGGTGGTCTCCCAGGAGGCCGTTGTCGCGCGAGAAGAGGAGATCCTGGAGGACCGGGTCGCGGTTGGCGGGGTCCTCGGTCCAGCCGTTGCTCATCGACACGCCGAGGCGGTCGCCGAGAGGCCGGTTGGCGGAGCCGATGGGATAGTGATCGGCGATCAGGAGGAGCGCGCCGCCCGCCTCCACCCAGTCCCCCACCGCCTCCACCTCGGCCGTGGTGAACGCCGGCCGGCTCCGCTCCTCCATCGGCACCTCCTGGCCCGCTCCGCGGGCGTTGGAGATCACCAGCACGTCGAACCCTTGCAAGGTGTCGGCGCTGAACGGCGCGGTGTTCGGCGTGACCGTGTAGCCGTCCTCCGTGATCAGCTCGGCGAAGGGCTTGTAGCGCCCCCCGCTGGTATGGAGGTTGTGGTGGGCCTCGTCGAAGAGCACCCGGCGGCCTGATACCTGCGGGGACGGACCGGCAGGACCGTCAGATGGGGTCGAGGCCGATGAGCAGGCGAGGAGGAGAACGAGAGGAACGAAGGCAGCGAGGCGGTGTCGGAACGGGCGACGGCTCGATCGCATGGTCAGATCTCCAGAGACAGGGCTCCAGAATAGGACATACGTGAGGCTCCCGTCAGGGTTGCCCGGGCACCTTCTTAAGAGGGCAATGCCCATTCTGCGAAAGGAGAAGACCATGAGACTCGGAAAGGTCCTCGGACTGCTGCTCCTGCTGGCCCTGACGGCCACCGCCGGGGTGAGCGCCGGGCCCGGCGGCTGCCTCCACGGCGACTGCAACACCGACTGCGGCGAGTGTGGAGGGCGGCTCTACTTCTGTGACTCCGAAGGCTATCCCGTCTGCGCCTGCTACAACTGCTAGACCGAACCCGGGGAGGAGCGCTCCTCCCCACCCTCCTCTCCCTCCCACCCGCCTTCCATGGTCTCTGATACGATGGCGCCCGAAACTATTGCGCAGAGCGTCGGACGTCAATGGATAGAGACCGCATCTATAAGGTCGTCTTTTACCACCAGGGGAACGTGGTGGAGCTGTATGCCCGCCGCGTAGGCCAGGGGGAGCTGTTCGGCTTCATAGAGGTCGAGGAGCTGATCTTCGGCGCCCGCTCGGAGGTGGTGGTCGATCCCACGGAGGAGGGGCTGCGCGCCGAGTTCGGCGGCGCCAGGCGGCTGTTCCTTCCCATGCACGCCATCCTCCGCATCGAGGAGGTGGAGCGCGAGGGCACCGCCCGCATGCGCTCGGTGCCGGCCCCACGGAACGAGGGAAACATCGTGCGCCCCTTCCCTCTCCCCTTCTTCCCGCCGGGCGATCCCTCCAAGTAGCAGAGCGGGCCGTCTCCTCGAAAAAAGAGTGGGGGCTCGCGGCTCCGATCCATCTCGTCCGCGAGCCCACGGAGGGAAGAGTGATGTACAGAGTCTGAGCCCCTCTTCCCGGCGATACAACCGCATGGATCGGCAGTTCTTCGCGGCCCGGAGCGCCAGGGGGGCCGGCGACCCGCACATTCGTGCAGGGAGGCGCCCGTCCGCGGCCTCGGCAGCGTCCCTGAGCCGGGGATCGGCAGAATCCCGTGAAGCTGTCTCTTGGATTCACCGAAAAATGACCTCGTCACGCGCCTGCACTACAATCACCGCGTGGCCGAAAAGTTGCGCATAGGGATTCTAACGACGCCTGAGGCATCCCCGGACAAGCCCTGGGTCCATCAGGACGAGATCGCCGGTGACGAGGTGGTCTCTACCCTGCTGGTCGCCGGACACGACGTCGTACGCCTCGGCAGCGTCTCCGACCTGGCGTGGAGGCTCGACGAGCTCCGGGAGCGGATCGATCTGGTGCTCAACCTCGATCCCGGCCTCGAGGCGGCCGTCTTCCTGGACTGGGCAGGGTTCCCGGCGACCGGCTCGCCCCCCTCGGTGATCGGCCTCGCCGCCCACCGGCTCGCCGCCAAGCTCGAGGTGGAGCGGGCCGGCGTCGTCACGCCGGCAGCCGTGGTGATCCCCGGTCCCCACGAACCCGGCGACCTCGGCCTGGAGTCGCTCCACTACCCCGCCCTGGTCAAGCCGCTGATGCGGCGGCAACCCGGCGAGGTCTCCGCCGCCTGCCGGGTGGAGGACGCCGGGGCCGCCCGGCAGCAGGCGCGGAGGATGGTGGACGAGGGGCGCGGGCCGGCTCTCGTCGAGACCCTGGTGCACGGCGTCGAGGTTCAGGTCCCCATCCTCGCCACGCCGGAGCCGAAGGCGCTGGGAGTCCTGGCCGTCGCCATCGAGGGGCAGCCGCTCGACGGCGACGCGATCCTCGGTCCCGACGTTCCCGAGTATCGGTTGGTGGAGCCCCCCTCCCGGGTCGACGAGAGCCGGGTACGGAAGGCGGCGGTCCAGGCCTTCACGGCCCTGGGCCTGCGCGACTATGGCCGGATCGACCTGCGGATCGATGCGGACGGCACCCCCTGGTTCCTCGCCGCCCATCCGGTGCCCGGGCTGGAGAGGGACGGCGCCTTCGGCTGCGCCGCGCCTCTCGGGCGCATCGCCGGCGCGATCGTGCGGGCCGCCGCGAGCCGGGCTCAGCGGAACTGAACGTCGCCCCGCGCCCAGAGCGACCGGTAGATCCAGACCTGGACCTTGGTGGTCCGTTCCAGGACCCTGGCCTGGCGCAGGAGACCCGGCTCGGGCGTCCCGCGCGCCACCGGCCCGATCTTCTGATAGGCCTGCAGGCGCAGGCGCGCCAGGCAGGCGAGGGC
>DASPJI010000165.1:0-10987 GCA_035628695.1 Thermoanaerobaculia bacterium
GGTGGGCGGCGACGGCACCCTCCTCGCCGCCTCGCATTGGGTGACCGGGGCCGCGCTGCTCGGGGTCAACTCCGCGCCGCAGTCGAGCGTGGGCTATCTGACGCGGACCCGGCGGGCGAGCCTGGCGGGAGACCTGGCCAAGATCGCCAAGGGGACGCTGGTGCCGCAGGAGGTCGCCCGCATCGAGGTGGAGCTCGAGGGGAAGCGGCTGCCGCCGGCGCTGAACGACGTTCTCCTCGCGCACGAGTCGCCGGCGGCGACCAGCCGCTACCGGGTGCACCTCGGCCGGCGGGCGGAGGACCACCGCAGCTCCGGCCTGTGGGTGGCGTCGCCAGCGGGCTCGACGGCCGGCATCCGCTCCGCCGGCGGCACTCCGATGCCCCTCGACGTGCGCCGGCTCCAGTTCCGCGCCCGCGAGCTCTACCGTGTGCGGGACCGCGGCGTGGTCCTGGAGGCCGGTTTCGTGGAAGACGGGCACGAGCTGGCGGTCGAGTCGGCCATGGAGGCGGGCTGGCTCTTCGTCGACGGCTCCCGGATGCCGGTCCGCTTCCCCTTCGGCGCCCGCGCCACCTTCCGCATCGCCGAGCACCCCCTCCGCCTCTTCGCGAACCCGGACCGCTGGGCGCCGGAGTAGGGGGGGCGCCCCGCCGGGAGCGCGGACGGTCCGAACGGCTCAGCGGCCCCGGTTCATCAGGCGGTGCCAGTCGTCCAGCGAACGGACGCGGAGGTAGTAGTTCTGCTCCAGCTCGTTCCCGATGGTCGAGGTGGGCGTCGGGCCGTAGTGGTGGCCGGGATAGAGCACGGTCTCGGGAGGCAGCTTGGCGAGCTTGCCGGTCAGCGTGTGGTACATGGCGTCGGGGTCCCCTCCCGGCAGGTCGACCCGGCCGCAGCCCTGGACGAACAGGGTGTCCCCCGCCACCAGGCGGTCGCCGATCAGGAAGCACTGGCTGCCCGGCGTGTGGCCCGGAGTGTGGAGGAAACGCACGTCGATCTCCCCTACCCGGGCAGTGTCGCCGTCGTCTACCCGGCGCAGGTCGCTCTCCGCGAGCCCCGTCACCTTCTTGAGGCCGTCCGCCTCATGCTTGTTGACGTAGACCGGCATCGCGGCGTGCTCCATCAGCCGGGCGAGCCCCTCGACCGACATGCCGAACAGGTCGCCGCCCACGTGGTCCGGATGGTAGTGGGTGACCAGCGCCCCGCGCACCGTGTAGCCGTCGGCCTCGGCCACGTCCAGCAGGCTGCGGACGTCCCACGCCGGGTCGACGATGAATGCCTCGCGGGTCTGGGAGTCCCCCAGGAGGTACATGAAGTTGGCCATCCGGCCGGCATAGGGGTTGTGGACCGCCACCTGCTGGCCGGCCAGGAGCTGCCGGAAATGGAGCCGGGAATCGAGGTCGTCGCTCATGGGCCGATCTTCTCCCAGATGGTGTAGCGTTGCCAGCCTGGAGGTTCCGATGAGTCGACGCACGAAGCCCCTTCTCCCCCTTGCCACCCTGCTCGTCCTGTCCCTGACCGCCCTGCGGGCGCAGGCGCCCACCGAGGTCCAGCAGATCGAGCGGGCGCTGTCGGTTGCCCCGGAGCACGCCGGCATGTGGATCGAGCTGGCCGCGGCCCACGCCCGGGCGGGCAACAAGGCCGAAGCCGCGAAATGGCTGGAGAAGGCGGTCGCCAGCGGCCTCGACTTCGAGCTCGCCGGCAACCCGGCCTACTCGGCGCTGCGCGAGGGTCCGGAGTACAAGGCGCTCCTCACTCGCGCCGAGGCCAATCGGCGGGTCGTCGATCGCAGCCGGGTGGCGTTCCGGCTGGTAGAGAAGGACCTCGTCCCCGAGGGGATCGCCCACGACCCGAAAACCGGCGCTTTCTTCGTCGGCAGCCTCTACAAACGCAAGATCGTCCGCGTCGGCAAGGACGGCAAGGCCACGGACTTCACGGCCGCAGGCCAGGGCGGGCTCTGGGACGTCCTCGGCATGAAGGTGACCCCGCCACCCGCTCCCTCTGGGTCTGCTCCGGCGCCGGCGGGCGGGCCGGCGAGCAGGACGGCTGGTCGGGTCTCTTCCGGTTCGACGTCGACTCGGGGAAGCTCCTCGGCAAGTACGAGCTGCCGGGCAAGCCGCAGCCCCATCTGTTCAACGACCTGGCCTTCGGCACGGGGGGCGAGGTGTTCCTCACCGACAGCAAGGCCGGCATGGTCCACCGGCTGCGGCCCGGCCAGGCCGCCCTCGACCCTGGTGGCGCCGGGGACCTTCATCTATCCCAACGGCATCGCCATCTCGCCGGACGCGAAGCGCCTGTTCGTCGCCGACTTCACCAAGGGGATCTCCATGGTGGACGTAGCCACCGGCCAGGTCCGCCCCCTCCCCCACCCGGAGAAGATCCACATCGCCGGCGTCGACGGCCTCTATTTCCAGGAGGGGAGCCTGATCGCCGTCCAGAACGGCGCCGGGGCCGCGCGGATCGTCCGCTTCCGGCTCAACGCCGCGCTGGACGCCGTCGAGGCCGAGGAGATCCTGGAGAGCCGCAACCCGCTGTTCGTGATCCCGACCACCGGCACTCTCGCCGGCGGCTCCTTCTTCTATATCGCCAACAGCCAGCTCCGCACCCTGGACGACCAGGGGAACCTCAAGCCGGACGCCCGGCTGGTGGAGCCGGTGGTCCTCGAAGTCCCCCTGGCGCGCGCCGCGATACCATGAGCCCTCAGGGCGTCGCCCCCCGGAGGTGACGCGGGAGAGGGGCCCATGGAGAACGTCGAGATCGCGCGCACGCTCCAGGAGATCGCGGACATCCTCGAGATCAAGAACGAGAACCCGTACCGCATCCGCGCCTACCGCAACGCCGCCCGCACCGTCTCGGTGCAGATGAAGCCGCTGCGCCGGGTGGTCGAGGAGGGGGGCCGCCTCACCGACCTCCCTGGCATCGGCAAGGAGATGGCCAACCACATCCGGGAGATGGTCGAGACCGGCACCCTCGCCTACCGCGACGAGCTGACCGCCGAGGTGCCTCGCTCGCTGGTCGACCTCGTGCGCCTGCCGAGCGTCGGCCCGAAGAAGGCGAAGAAGCTGTGGGACGAGCTCGGCATCTGCTCGCTCGAGGAGCTGGAGGCCGCGGCCAAAACGGGGAAGATCGCCGGCGTCGCCGGCTTCGGCGCCAAGACCCAGGAGAGAATCCTCGCCGGCCTTGCCGAGCACCGCGAGCACGCCAGCCGCTACCTGCTCGCCGACGCCGAGGTGTTCGTCGAGCCGCTCGTCGACTACCTGCGGGCGGTCCCCGGCGTCGAGCGCCTGGAGGTGGCCGGCAGCTACCGGCGGCGGCGCGAGACCGTGGGGGACATCGACCTCCTAGCCGTCGCTTCCGATACGGCGCCGGTGATGCGCGCCTTCGCCGGCTACCCGCAACGCGACAAGGTGCTGATGGACGGCGACACCCGCTCCACCATCACCCTGGGCTCCGGCCTGCAGGTCGACCTCCGCGCCGTGCCGCCGGAGTGCTACGGCGCCGCCCTCGTCTACTTCACCGGCTCCAAGGAGCACAACGTCAAGCTCCGCCGCCGCGGCGTCGAACGCGGGCTGCGCATCTCCGAGTACGGCGTTTTTCGGGTCGGCGGGGCGGAGAAGGGAGACCAGGAGGGGGTCTTCCACGGCGAGCGGATCGCCGGCGCCACCGAGGAGGAGGTCTACGCCAGCGTGGGCCTCGCCTGGATCCCCCCCGAGCTGCGCGAGGACCGGGGGGAGATCGAGGCCGCGGCGGCCGGCCGGCTCCCCCGCCTGCTCGAAGCCGGAGACCTGCGCGGCGACCTCCACATGCACTCGACCTGGTCCGACGGCCGCAACAGCATCGAGGAGATGGTGGAGGCCTGCGCCGCCCGCGGCTACGAGTACATGGTCATCTCCGACCACAGCAAGGCGCTCTCCATGGTCAACGGCCTCGACGCCTACCGCCTCAAGCTGCAATGGAAGGAGATCGACGAGGTCCAGGCACGCCACCCCGAGATCCGCATCCTCAAGGCGATGGAGATCGACATCCTGGCCGACGGCTCGCTCGACCTGGAGGACGAGATGCTGGCCGGCCTCGACCTCGTCCTCGTCTCCCTCCACTCCGGCCTCGGGATGCCCGGCGACGAGCAGACGGCGCGCGTGCTCAAAGCTCTGGAGCACCCGGAGGTCAACGTCTTCTGTCACCCGACGGCGCGGCTGATCAACCGCCGGCGGCCGGTGGAGATGGACATGGACCGGGTGCTCTCCCGCGCCGCCGAGCTCGGTGTGGCGGTGGAGATCAACTGCAACCCCCACCGGCTCGACCTCAAGGACACCCATGCCCGGCTCGCCAAGGAGCTGGGCTGCAAGCTGGTGGTGAGCACCGACTCCCACCGCACCCGCGAGCTGGACCTGGTGCGCTACGGCGTCGAGCAGGCCCGCCGCGCCGGCCTCGAGCCCGGGGACGTCCTCAATACGCTGCCGTTGAAGAAGCTCCTCAAGGCGGTGGAGCGAAAAAGTGCTGTCCGGGTCTAAACTTTCTCTGTTGCTTGTCCGTATAAATAGTAGGGATGAACCTTCACGCGAGGTGTCTATGAAACAACCCCAGCTTAGCGGCGTCTCACGGGCGCTCGCCCTGGCAGGGCTCGCCATGGCCCTGCTGGCAGGGCCCGCAACCAGCCAGGACCTCCTCAAGTCGTTCGAGGAGAGGACCACGGTCCATACCCTGAAGAACGGGTGGACCTTCCTCATCGTCGAGCGGCCGGTGGTGCCGGTCTTCTCGTTCTGCACCCTGGCCGACGTGGGGTCGGCGCAGGAGGTGCCCGGCATCACGGGCCTCGCCCACATGTTCGAGCACATGGCGTTCAAAGGTTCGCCGAACCTCGGCACGCGCGACGCCGCGGGTGAGAAGAAGGCGCTCGAGGAGCTCGAGGCCGCCTACCAGGCCTACAACCGCGAGCGCCTGGCCGCGCGGCCGGACAGCGCGAAGGTCGAGCGGCTCCTCGCCGCGTTCCGCGACAAGCAGAAGGCGGCGGCGGCCTTCGTCGTCCAGAACGAGTTCGACGACGTCATCACCCGCGAGGGCGGGGCGGAGCTGAACGCCACCACCGACACGGACAAGACGCGGTACTTCTTCTCGCTCCCCTCGAACAAGACGGAGCTCTTCGCCTTCCTGGAGTCGGAGCGCTTCCTCCACCCGGTCTTCCGCGAGTTCTACGAGGAGCGGGACGTGGTCCAGGAGGAGCGCCGGGCGTCCGTCGAGAGCCAGGCCGTCGGCCGGATGATGGAGCAGTTCACCGCCGCCGCCTTCTCCGCCCACCCCTACGGCAACGACATCGGCGGCCACATGAGCGACCTCCAGTCGTTCACCATCACCGACGCCGAGGCGTTCTTCCGCACCTACTACGCGCCGGAGAACCTGCTCACGGTGGTGGTCGGCGACGTGCGGGCCCAGGAGTTGATCCCCCTGGTCGAGAGGTACTTCGGCCGCATCCCGGCGCGGCCCGGCCCGGCGCCGCTGCGCACCGTCGAGCCGCCGCAGATCGTCGAGAAGACCGTGGTCCTGGAAGACCCCCAGGCCCAGCCCTTCTACATGGAGGGCTACAAGAAGCCGGCGAACACCCATCCCGACCAGCCGGTCTACGACGCCATCGACGACATTCTCACCGGCGGCCGCACGTCGCGCCTCTACCGCGCCCTGGTGCGGGACAAGAAGCTCGCGGCGAACGTCAGCGGCTACACCGGTTTCCCCGGCACCAAGTACCCCAACCTGATTACGTTCTTCGTCACGCCCGCCTTCGGCGTGCAGAACGAGCAGGTGCAGGCCGCTCTGCGCGACGAGCTCGAGCGTCTGAAGCGGGAGGACGTGAGCGACGCGGAGCTCGCCCGGTACAAGACGCGGGCCAAGGCCCAGCTGTTGCGCCAGTTGCGCACCAACGTCGGCATCGCCATCGAGTTCGCGGAGTACCAGAACGAATACGGCGACTGGCGCGAGCTGTTCCGCTCCCTGGACCGCCTCGAGAAGGTGACCAAGGAGGACATCCGCCGGGTCGCCAACCAGGTTTTCCAGAAGTCCAGCCGCACCGTCGGCATGGTCGTGCACAAACCCCAGGAGACGCCGGGCTCCCCCCAGAGCAGTCCGGCCGGCGCCGCCCGAACCGGCGGCGGAGCCCGCTAGGAGGACCGCCATGAAGCTCATTCGGAATCACGCTCTCGCCGCCCTCTGCGTCCTCGCCCTCCTTCTGGTCCTGCCGGCCGGAGCCGGCGCCGACGCCCAGGTCGCCACCCGCGTCGACCAGCTGAAGTACCCGCCCCTGCGGCCCTTCGAGATCCCGCAGCCGCAGCGCGTGGTGCTCGACAACGGCATGGTGGTCATGCTCCTCGAGGACCGCGAGCTGCCGCTGGTCGAGGTGACGGCGCTGGTCCGCTCCGGCGCCCGGCTCGACCCCGCGGACAAGGTCGGCCTCTCCAGCCTGGCCAGCAACGTCCTGCGCATCGGCGGCACGACCAGGATGCCGAGCGACCAGCTCGACGACTGGCTGGAGGACCGGGCCGCCACCATCGAGGCGGGGACGGCCGACTCCCTCACCCGCGTCTTCATGACTTCGCTGAGCCAGGACTTCCCCGAGGTGCTGCGCGTCTTCGGCGACGTGCTGCGCCGGCCGGCCTTCGCCGCCGACCGTCTGGAAGTGGCGCGCAACCAGGCGATCACCGCGGTCTCCCGGCAGAACGAGAACCCCATGGGCATCGCCTTCCGGGAGTTCAACAAGGTGGTCTACGGCGCCGACTCTCCTCTGGCTTGGACCCCGACCCACGCCACCCTGCGCGCCGTCAGCCGCGACGACATCGTCGCCTGGCACCGCCGGTACTTCCACGCCGACCGGGTCGTCCTCGGCCTGGTGGGGGACTTCCGCTCCGAGGAGGCGCTGACCCTGGTGCGCCAGGTCTTCGGCGACTGGCCGCGCGGCCCGGCCGAGGCGCCGACGGAGACGCCGTACCGCAAGCAGCCGAGCCCCGGCGTCTTCTTCGTCGAGAAGAGCGACGTGCCGCAGTCGCAGGTGGTCATGGGGCACCTCGGCGTGCGCCGCGACGACCCCGACTACTATGCCCTCGAGGTGGCGAACCAGGTGCTCTCGGGCTCCTTCGCCTCGCGCCTGTTCTCCAACGTCCGTACCCGCAAGGGGCTGGCCTACACCGTCTTCGGCGGGGTCTTCAGCGCTTTCGACTTCCCCGCCACCACCCTGCTCTACATGAGCACCAAAAAGGAGACCACCGGCGCGGGCATCGACTCCCTGCTCAAGGAGGCGCGCGACGTCGTCCGCGACCTCCCCCCCACCGACGAGGAGGTCGCCAAGGCGAAGCAGGGGCTCCTCAACTCCTTCGTCTTCCGTTCCGACTCGCCGCGCCGCGTCCTCGCGTCGCTCCTGAACTACGAGGCGTACGGCTACCCGCTGGACTGGCTGACGCGCTACCCGAAGGGCATCGAGGCGGTGACCGCGGAGCAGGTCCGCCAGGCGGCGGCTCGCCACCTGCGGCCCGAGGAGTTCGCCATCCTGGTGGTCGGCCCCGCCGAGGGGCAAGACCGGCCGCTCACCGATTTCGGCAAGGTGACGCCGGTCGAGCTCACGGCTCCGGGAGCGCCGCCGGCGCGGCCGGCACCGACCCGCAAGTAGCGTCGCCCCAGCATCCATACCGCGAGGCCCGGCTTTCCACGAGCCGGGCCTCTTTTTCGACGTTTTCCAGCTTTCCCTCTGCGGGTGTGTAGAAATTACAGGCCCGGCGTATCCCCTTCCCTCCAGAGTGGACCTTTTCAAGGGTACTTACCTTTCGTATACCTCTGGCACGTAAGTTGCTGTTACCGCAGTGCAGAACGGGCAGTATGCACCCGCATCATGGGCGCACTTTGGGTTGGCACCAGTCCCGGCCTGCAGCAGACTGCACGCCCAGGTTCATACCAGCCCGAAAAGAGGAAGGCGGACCGGCAGACGGAGGACGCGGCTGCCGGCGGCGGGATGAGACTACGGCGTCCACCACCCCTCCGGCCCGCCTCTTCTGAAGCGGTACAGCAAGATCTACCCATCTTGGAAGAGGAGACTGAGCGCATGAAAGGACGGGTCTTGATCACCGGGGGCGCCGGCTTCATCGGCTCCCACCTGGCGGACGAGCTGCTGGAGCACGGCTACCGGGTGCGGGCGTTGGACGACCTCTCGGAACAGGTGCACGGGCCGGCGGCGGAGCGTCCGGGTTATCTCCACCCGGATGTCGAGCTGGTGCGCGGCGACGTGCGCGACCCGCGGGTGGTGCGTGCCGCTCTGGAGGGCGTCGACGCGGTCTATCACTTCGCCGCGGTGGTCGGCGTCGGCCAGAGCATGTATGAGCTGGAGCGCTACACCAGCGTCAACAACGTCGGGACGGCGGTGCTGCTCGAGGCGCTGATCGAGAAACCGGTGGGGCGGCTGGTGGTGGCCTCCAGCATGAGCATCTACGGCGAGGGGCTGTACCGCAACGCGCAGGGCGGGCTGGTGGCCGGGACCGAGCGCGACCGCGAGCAGCTCAAGGCGCACGACTGGGAGCTGCGCGACGAGCGCGGCGAGGCCCTGGCGCCCCTCCCCACTCCGGAGACCAAGGCGCCCACCCTCTCCTCTCTCTATGCCCTGTCCAAGTACGACCAGGAGCGCATGTGCCTGATGATCGGCCGGGCCTATGACATTCCGGCGGTGGCGCTACGCTTCTTCAACGTCTACGGCACGCGCCAGGCGCTGTCGAACCCCTACACCGGAGTGCTGGCGATCTTCGCCTCCCGCCTGCTGAACGGCAACCCGCCGCTGATCTTCGAGGACGGCCGCCAGATGCGCGACTTCGTGCACGTCTCCGACGTCGCCCGCGCCTGCCGGCTGGCCCTGGAGGTGCCCGAGGCCCCATCGGTGGATGGCCAGGTGCTCAACGTCGGCAGCGGCCGCCAGTACACGGTTCTGGAGATCGCCCGCAGCATGGCCGAGGTGCTCGGCCGCGAGGACATCGAGCCGGAGATCACCGGCAAGTACCGGGTGGGCGACATCCGCCACTGCTTCGCCGACATCTCGCTGGCGCGACGGCTCCTGGGGTACGAGCCGCAGATGCCGTTCGAGCAGGGGCTGATCGAGCTCGCCTCCTGGCTCGAGGGACAGGTGGCCTACGACCGTGTGGCGGAAGCCCGCGCCGAGCTGGCCGCCCGGGGGTTGACGGTATGAGCAAGCCGAGCACGAACACCAAGAAAATGCCTCCCATCGGCGGTACCGGCGGCAACGGCAGCAGCAAGATGGCGCGCGAGAAGGTCGTCCTCGTCACCGGCGGATCGGGCTTCATCGGCACCAACCTGGCCGACCGCCTAGCCTCCTCCGGCCGGCGGGTGCGGCTGCTCGACAACCTGTCCCGCCGCGGCGTCGAGGAGAACCTGCGCTGGCTCAAGAAGACCCACGGCGACCGCATCTCGATCGAGGTGGCCGACGTGCGCGACCCGTTCGCCGTGCGCCGCGCTATGGCCGGCGTCGAGACGGTCTTCCACTTCGCGGCCCAGGTGGCGGTGACCACCAGCCTGCTCGACCCGGTACACGACTTCGAGGTCAACGCCCGCGGCACCCTCAACGTCCTCGAGGCGGCACGCGCCCAGGAGGAGCCGCCGCGGGTGCTCTTCACCTCCACCAACAAGGTCTACGGCGGCATGGAGGATGTGGCGCTGCGCCTCGAGGGGCGGCGCTACGAGCCGTGCAGCCCGGCGGTGCGGGCGCAGGGGTTCTCCGAGGCGCGCCCCCTCGACTTCCACAGCCCGTACGGCGCCTCCAAGGGGGCCGCCGACCAGTACGTGGCCGACTACGCCCGCAGCTACGGCCTGCGTACCGTGGTCTTCCGCATGAGCTGCATCTACGGGCCACACCAGTTCGGCAACGAGGACCAGGGGTGGGTGGCCCATTTCCTGATCCGCGCCATGGAGGACCAGCCGATCACCCTCTACGGCGACGGCATGCAGGTGCGCGACGTCCTCTACGTCGACGACCTGGTCCGCGCCTTCCTGCTCGCCGAGAGGAACATCGAGGCCCTCTCGGGGCAGGCGTTCAACATGGGCGGCGGCCCGGCCAACACCGTCTCGCTGCTGGAGCTGATCGACCTCATCCATGAGCTCCAGGGGCGGCGGCCGGAGGTCTTCTTCGAGGACTGGCGCACCGGCGACCAGCGGTACTACGTCTCCGACATCCGCAAGTTCGAGGCGGCCACGGGCTGGAGCCCGCTTGTAAGCGCGCGGCAGGGCCTAGGCAACCTTTACAACTGGCTCATGGAGTCCCGGGGCCTCGGCGAGCCACGTCTGGTGGCGGCTAGCGGCAGCCCGGAAAGCCTGGCGCTCTGATAAACGCTTCGATCCATTCATAAACCTCTCTGCGGCCGGGGAGCCCCGGCCGCGGAGAGCGGAGCGCCGGCAAGCGGGCACGGATCTTGGATGTATGCGACCGGAACGGCAGCTTCCATCCGGTGCCGCACACGAGAGGTGAACCGGCATGACTGAGAGCAGCAATCCCCTGCCCCGCAAGGTCCTCATGACCGCGGATACGGTGGGAGGCGTCTGGACGTACGCGCTGGAGCTGGCCCGCGGCCTGGGTGAGCGGGGGGTCGAGGTGGCGCTCGCCGCCATGGGCGGCCCGCTGAGCGACCTGCACCGCGAGAAGGCCGACCGCATCCCCCGTCTCAAGGTGTTCGAGAGCACGTTCAAGCTGGAATGGATGGAGGATTGCTGGCGCGACGTCGAGAAGGCCGGCGAGTGGCTCCTCCGGCTGGAGGACCGCATCTGCCCCGACCTGGTGCATCTGAACGGCTATGCCCACGCGGCGCTCCCCTGGAAGGCGCCGAAGATGGTGGTCGGCCACTCGTGCGTGCTCTCCTGGTGGCAGGCGGTCAAGGGCGAGGCGGCGCCGGAGAGCTGGGACCGCTACCGCGCCGAGGTGACCGCCGGGCTCGCCGCCGCCGACCTGGTGGCCGCCCCCACCGCC
>DASPJI010000166.1:0-2178 GCA_035628695.1 Thermoanaerobaculia bacterium
GTCTGGACGTTCACCCGCACCTTCTACGTCCTGACCGCGACCGATCTCCTCATCCGGTCGGGCCCCTTCCGGTGGTCCATCCCGTTGGCTCATGTCCGGCAGGTGCTGCCCACGAGGAATCCGCTGTCCAGCCCGGCGCTCTCCCTGGACCGTCTGGCGATCCGTCACGCCTCCGGGACCATCATGATCTCACCGGAGGACCAGCGGCGCTTCCTCGAAGACCTGGTAGAGCGGACGCCGGGGTTAGTCCTCGACGGCACTCGCGCCATCCGCCCGTAAACCTTCCTCTCCCGGCCCCTCCGGGAACCGTGGCCGGGGGCCGAGCGCCCGGATCTCGGCGCGCAGGGCGGCCACCTCGGCGTGGAGGGCCCGCAGCGCTTGTTCTCCCGCGACCGCCGAATCCGCGGCCTCCGCGTCGCGGTCGACGAAGTAGGAGGCCAGGGCGGCGGTCAGGTAGCCGAACACCGCGAAGGCGTACAGGGCGAGGGCGAAGCAGAGCGTCCTGCCGGCGCCGGTCTGCGGCCACTCCTCGGAGCCCAGAGTGGTCAAGAGCATCGCGGTCCACCACAGGGCTTCGCCGTAGCTCTCGATCCGTCCCCCCTCGGCCGGGCTCTCGAAGGCGTACATCCCCGCCGCGCCGACCAGCGCCACCAGCAGGGTGAGCAGGGTGACGTACGCGACTCCGCGCCGGCGCAGGCTCGCCCGCAGCGCCCGCATGCCCCGGTTGAGAGAGGTCAGCATGCGGAACAGGCGCACGCCCCGCACCGCCCGGGTGAGACGGAGCACGCGCGCGAACCTCAGCACCCGCAGGGCCGGCACCAGGAGGGCCAGGGCCGTCAGCCAGTTGGTGCGGAGATACCGGAGCTTGCGCGGCGCCAGGAGGAGCTTGGCGCCGAAATCGACGAGGAAGACGATCCAGATGACGGTGCTCGCCGTCTCGAGCAGCGGCGTTAGCCCGTAGGTGAGCTCGACGACCAGCAGGGCCAGCCAGGCGAAGCCGAGAATGAGGAGGGGGACCTCCAGCCAGTCCTCGAGCTGCTGCAGGATCTCGAACCGCTCACGCTCGACCGCTTCCGGCGCAGGGGGCTCCAACATTTGGGATCACCTCCGCCGTCCGGCCGCCCCTCACCGCTCGAAGTCGATATATCCCCGCTCCACGTCCACCTCCGTGAGCCGGACGCGGAAGCGGTCGCCGACGTCGGCGCCGCGGGTGCCGCGGACGAGGCGGCCTTCGGCGGGGAAGCCGCAGAGGCGGACCCAGGTGCCCTTTTCGGAGGCGCCGGTCACCACGGCTTCGAACTCCTCGCCGAGCCGCGGCTGGAGCAGCAGGGCCGCCGCCGATTTGGTGATCTGGCGCTCGACCTTGGCGGCTTCGTCCTCCCGCAAGGTACAGTGGCGGGCGAGCTCCTCCAACTCCTCTTCGGTGTAGACGGAGCGCCCGCCGTCCAGCACGGCCTTGAGCTGCCGCTGGGTGATGAGGTCGGGATAGCGGCGGTTGGGGGCCGTGGCGTGGGTGTAGTCCTCCACCGCGAGGCCGAAGTGGCCGGGGGATTCCTCGCCGGGACGGTCCACGGCGTACTCGCCCGAGCCCATCAGCTTGGTGACGGCGAGCGACAGCTCGGGGAACCCTGCGGGGTCGGCCTCCCGCTGTCCGTCCAGGAAGGCCGCCAGCGCGGGCGAGTCGGGCTCCGGCGGCAGATCCTCGCCGAGCTGGCGGGCGAGGTCGACGATACGCGGCCAGCGGCCCGGCGCCCGCACGACGCGCCGCAGCGACGGCACCCCCCGCGACTCCAGGAAGCGGGCGGTGGTCTCGTTGGCGGCGATCATGAAGTCTTCGATCAGCTCGCGGGCGCGGTTCTGGCGGTCCTCCCGGAAGCCGGTCACCGTGCAGCCGTCGACGACCTCGGCCGTGACCTCGGGGCGGTCGAGCCGCAGCGCGCCCCGTTCGTGGCGCCGCCGCCGCAGGCCGCGGGCGGTGGCGTCCTGGAGACGGAGGAGGTCCGACAGCCGCGGCACCGCGGCCGCCCGCTCCGGCAGCGGCCCGTCGCCGTCCAGCCAGGCGGCCACCTGCTCGTAGACCAGCTTGGCATGGTTGTGGACCAGCGCCCGGTAGACGTCCGAGGCCGCCACCGTCCCGTCCTCCAGGACCTCCATTTCCACCACCATGGCTAGCCGGTC
>DASPJI010000167.1:0-6760 GCA_035628695.1 Thermoanaerobaculia bacterium
GGGATGGCGCGCGGGTGGGGGCTGCGGCCGCCGGTGGTGAGGATCTCCTGCGCCTCCTCGTGGCTCAGCACCCGCAGCAGCCGCGCCGACGGCAGCAGCGACGGGTCGGCGGTGAACAGGCCGGGGCCGTCGGTCCAGATCTCGCACCGCGCGGCGCGCAGCTTGGCGGCGAAGCAGGCGGCCGAGAAGTCGGCGCCGCCATGGCCGAACCGGACCGTGCCGGTCTCGCCTCCCTTCCCGGCGCTCCCGGCCACCCCCGCGATCCCGGCCTGGGTCACCACCACCCGCGGCAGCGCCTCGAACCGCCGGATCAGCCCCTCGTCCGGCGACGGGTCGCTGACGGTGAGCCGTGGGGTGCGGGTGGTGGCCTCCTCGTGCGGGACGGTGAGGGAGGTGCGGGCGTCGTGCCAAGCGGCCGGGAGCCCCAGTCGGTTGAGCCAGGCGGCGGCGAGGCGGGTGAGGAGCAGCTCCCCCACCGTCATGATCTCGGCGCTGAGCGAGGCCTCCTCCTCCGGCCGGTGGTGGACCCCGGCGAACACGGCGAGGCGCCACAGCTCCTGGAGGTCCGGCCGGAGCAGCGCCTCGGTCTCCTCGCGGCCGAAGCCCAGCCCCTCGGCCAGCTCGAGGTGCTGCTCGGTGATGTCGTCGACCAGCTCGCGCAGCCCTCCCCCGTCCGCGGCCTCGCCGAGGAAGCTCCAGAGCAGGTCCGGCATGCGGGGGAGGGACGGCAGGACGACCAGCGGACGGAGCCCCTCCTGGATGCGCCGGCGGACGACCTCGGCGAGGGGCCGCCAGCGCTCGGGATGGGCGATGCCGGTGGTGCTCAGCTTGAGCACCACCCAGCGCGTGGGAGAGTCGCTCACCGTCTCTCGCCGTCTCTTGCCGAGGGAGGGAGCCGGCTACCCCTTGGCCGCCTTGACGGCTTCGGTCAGCGCCGGCAGCACCTCGTGGAGGTCGCCGACGATGCCATAGTGGGCGACGTTGAAGATGGGCGCTCCGGGGTCCTTGTTGATCGCCACGATCACCGAGGAGCCCTTCATCCCCACCAGATGCTGGATGGCGCCCGAGATGCCCGCGGCGAGATAGAGCCGGGGGGCGACCGTCTGGCCCGAGGAGCCGATCTGGCGGTCGCGCGGCAGCCAGCCGTTGTCGATCACCGGCCGGCTGGCGGCGATCTCCGCCCCCAGCGCCCTGGCCAGCTCCTCGACCGGCCCCATCTTGTCGGCGCCGCCCACACCGCGGCCGACGGCGACGATCACGTCCGCCTTGGTGAGGTCCACCTGATCGCCGCCCACCTCCTCGTAGCCGAGGATCTCGCGGTCCGGCTGCACCGTGGCGAGGTCGGCGTCGAGCGGCCGGGGCTCGGGACCGCCGCCGGCGCGGGCGACCCGGTCGGCCGGGAAGGCGCCCGACTGGACGGAGACCAGCACCGTCCCCTGGCGCTTGACCCGCACCTTGGACTGCAGCTTGCCGCCGAGGATGGGGCGGGTCCAGACGAGGCCGCCGTCCCCCTTCTCCACCTTCGTAACCTCGGGGAGGAGGCCGGCGTCCAGCTCCTGCGCCAGCCGGGGCATGAAGTCGACCGTCTGATAAGTGTGGGGGAAGACCACCAGGTCGGGCGCCGCGGCGCGGATCGCCGGCGCCAGCGCGCCGATCCAGGCGCCCGGCGTGTAGCGCTCGAGCACCGGGTTGTCGGCCACGTGCACGGCCCCGAGGTCGGCCTGGGCCACGTCGGCGGCGGCGAGGCCGGAACCGGAGCCGAGCACCACGGCTTCCACGTCCTTCGCGGAGCCGCCCAGCTCGGTGGCGAGGTGCTGGCCGGCGGCGACCGCCTCCCAGGAGATGCGCGACACCTGGCCATCGCGCAGTTGCAGGACCACCCAGATCTTCGCCATCAGAGCACCCTCGCTTCGTTCCGGAGTTTCTGGACCAGCGCGTTGGCGGCGGCCTTGGCGTCCCCCTCGAGGATCTGGGCGCCGGCGCCGCTGTCGGGGAACGACACCGAGACCACCTCGAGCCAGGAGCCCGCGGCGCCCACCTGCGCGGCGTCGAGCCCCAGGTCGGCGGGGGTGACGGCGGCGATCTCCTTCTTCTTGGCCGCCATGATCCCCTTGAGCGAGGCGTAGCGCGGGTGGTTGATGCCCGCCTGGATCTCGAACACGGCGGGGAGCTTCACCCGCGAGAGTTCGTTGACACCGCTCTCCATCTCGCGGGTCACCTTGACGCTCTGGTTGCCGTCCTCCAGCTCGACGCCCATGACCAGCCAGACGTGCGGCCAGCCGAGGGCGCCGGCGATCACCGAGCCGGTGCCGCCAAAGCGGGCGTCGTCCGACTGCGAGCCGGTGAGCACCACGTCGAAGCCCTCGCGCTTGATTGCGGCGGCGAGGGCGCGGCCGGCGGCCATGGCGTCGCCGCCCAGGAAGGCCGGGTCCGACAGGTGGACGGCGCGCGCCGCGCCGACGGCCAGGGCCTTGCGCAGCGCCTCCTTGGCGCGCTCCGGCCCAAGGGTGAACACCACCACCTCTCCGCCGGTCTTCTCGGCGAGCTGGAGGCCCTCCTCCAGCGCGTACTCGTCGTTCTCGTTGATGACGAAAGCGAGGTCCTCCTCATCGACCCACTTGCCTTCCCGGTTCACCCGGAGCCGGGCCTCGGTGTTGGGGACCTGCTTGATGCAGACCGCTATCCTCATGAAGGTCTTTCCTCTTCTCGTATGGATTGGACGGAGTGCCTCACGCCGGCCGTCTCAGGCCTTCACCACCGCGCCGCCCAGCAGGCGGCGCAGCAGCGGCGGCGCGGGGTTGAAGGCCCACAGCCGGTCGTCGAACTGGAGCGTGGGGACGACCCGGCGGCCGCCGCTGCGCTCCAGGATCAGGGCCTCGGCGCGGACGTCCTGGTCGACGTCGACCTCCGCGAAGGTGGCGTCGGCCTCCTCGAGCACCCGCTTGGCGCGCCGGCAGTCCGGGCACCAGGACGAGCTGAAGACGGTGAGCTGCGACGCCGGGAAGGCCTCGCCGGTGGCGAGCCGCGCCGTCTCCTCGTCGTTAAGGCGCAGCCCCAGGATGCGGAGCTTGCCGTCCGGCTCGGTGAGCAGCACCGCCGGCAGATCGACCGCGGGCGAGACGCCCAGGCGCTCGAGCCTCGCCGCCGCCGCCGGCTCGGCGGCGAGGTCGACGCGCTCGCCGCACTCGGACGGCGGCGCGGGGTGAAGGGTGGAGTCGTAGTACACGTGACAACGGAGCGATTGGCTCATAGGGTTGGTCCCGGAACCCGGATGGCGGCGCCGTTGATGGCCGCGGCCGCGGGCGTAGTGAGAAAGTGAATGACGTCCGCGACGGCCTCGGTGGTGACCCAGCGGGAGGGATCGGCATCGGGCATGGCCGCGCGGTTGGCCGGGGTGTCCATCGTGCCCGGCAGGATGGCGTTGGCGCGTCCCCCGAAGGGAGCCATCTCGCGCGCCAGGGACTCCACCATGCGGAGGACGCCGGCCTTGGCGCCGGCATAGCCGCCGACGCCGGTCTCACCGAGCAGGGCGGCGGGCGACGAGACCGCCACCACGGCTCCCCCGCCGGCGCGCTCGAAGCGGCGGGCACACTCACGGAACACGCGGAAGGTGGTCTCGAGGTTGAGCTTCATCAGGTAGTCCCAGTCCTGGTCGGACATCTCGGCGAAGCGCGCCCAGCGGAAGCCGCCCACCAGGTGGACGGCGGCGGGGAAGATCCCCGACGCCTGCTCGGCCTCGTCGAACAGCCGCGCCACCTCCGGAGTGGACGTCAGGTCGGCCCGCCGGACAGCGAGCGTCTCGGTGGGCGCGAGCTGGGTAAGCTCCGCCAGGGCCGCCTCGGACGCGTCGACGGCGAGCACACGCTCGCCCGCGTCGATGAACCGCGCCACGACGCTCCGCCCGAGGGCGCCCGCGGCGCCCGTGATGAGGACTCTCCCTCGCATGGTTTTCGTTCCCGGACTAAAACAGACAGGCAGCGCCCGCCACTGCTATGAGTGCCGCGGCGGGCGACACATGAGACTACCACGGGTGGCAAGAGGGGCGGTCAGACGGCGTAGCCGGCCAGCCGGGCCGCGGGCGGACTGGCTTGCGGTATCCTGGTCACCCCGGCTGGCAAAGGCCTCTCGGGGTTTACGAGACGCCGGAGAACGGCCCTGACCGGCGATGACCCGCGATCCCCAAAAGGGGATGCCCCTCTCCCTTCAAGGGGAAGCCCTCCTCCCCTTTCCGGGAGAGAGCCTTCCCGAAAGGGAGGGGCCTCTCCCTCAAATGGGAGGACGCCCTCCCCGAAACGGTTTGGCGCCTTCCCTTATCCGGTACACCCCCTTCACCTTTCGGGTACATCCCCTCCCCAACAGGGGAGCCCCCTCTCCCTCAAAGGTACGAGCCTCGTCCCGGCTTTTCCTTTCGTTGCCGCACCCCCGCAAGCGGCTGGCTGAGGGGCCGTCAACCCTCCGGCCCGAAGAGCTGGATATCCGCGGCCTCTCCCGGCATCCGGATCATGCCCTCGAGCCTCAGGCCGAGCTTCTCCAGCACCCGGATGGAGCCTTGATTGGCCGGATTGACCACGGCCACGATCCGCCCGAGCCCGAGCGCCTCCCGTCCGTAGGTCATCACCGCGGCGGCCGACTCGACGGCGTACCCCTTGGACCAGTACCTCGGCAGGAAGGCGAAGCCGACATCGGCGTCCGGCAACGTGTCCCGCCGCACCAGCCCGCAGATCCCGATCGGCCCGGGGGACTCCTTCCGTTCCACCACGTACATGCCGAAGCCGTGGCGCTCGTAGCTGGCGACGAGCCGCTCCTGGATATAGCGCCGGGCCTGCTCCGGCGTCCTCACCCCCCGGTCGCCGATGTTCTCGACGAAGGAGGGGTCGTTCAACAGCTCGAGGAAGAACTCCGCGTCGCCGTCGTGCGCGTGGCGGAGGAGCAAGCGGCCGGTCTCGAGGATGGTCATGACCGGCGAAGGCGAAAGGAGGCGCGCCACCCGTCCAGGGCGAGAGCGAGGCGCACGAGACGTGAGCCGAGGAACTGCCGGACGGCGCCCTCGGCTTCGTTGAAGTTGTGGAGGTACTCCCTCCAGCCGGGGTACATGGGATAGGAGTCGGGATCGAACCTCGCCTCCGGGTCGGCTACTTTGCTCCGCAGCAGCTCGTAAAGCGCCTTCTGCTCGCGCGAGGCGATCTCGATCTGGGAGAAATCGACCGGGCTCCGGTTCCGCCAGAGGCTGCCGTCGACAGCCTCCGCCATACGCTCGGCCCGGCCTTCGGCAACGCGCGCGGTCCCCACCTCCCGGTCGAGGAACCCGCAGATCCGCGCGCTCTGGGCGCGAGGATCCTGGATGAGGTCCTCGTACTGGACGAAGAGCAGGCGTCGCGAGCCTTCGACGTGGCGGAGGACGGAGAGCATGAAGTACTGCCAGCGCAGCAGGCCCAGGGCGACGAGGCGGAGCCGGCTCTCGGCGCCGGACGGCAGCGTCATCTTCTGCCACGACACGGAAGAGTCATAGGGGTTCCGCACGGTGATGATGTAGCTGGCGTCGCCCCAGATCTCTTGCCAGAACGGCAGTTGCAGGCAGAGCCACGGCTCCTTCCAGAACCAGGCCGCTCCCCCCGCGGCCATGGAGGCGATGAGCTCCTCCGCGGGCGCGCGGAAACGCGGGTCCCCGGCCGTGGTCCGCAAAGCCTCCTCGTAGCCGGGCCGCCAGAAGTCGTAGCCGACCTCTCTGAAAACCTGGTGGATCAGCCGCACCATGGGGAGGTACTCCCAGAACCCGTGCGGGTTGGCCGAATCGCTTCGCATCAGGGAAGATGGATCGCCGCCGTAGGCACCCCACTCGTGGGTGAGCTGCGCGACGACCGAAGTGCCGCTACGGTCCACCCCGAGGATGATGACGGGACGGCTGGGGCCGATGTTCTCGCTGAAATCGTCCTTCAGGATCGTCATGGAAGAACCTCTTTTGCACGGGCCACCCAGCGTGGGGCATCGCCACCGGTCTGCTGGCACAGGATCAGGTTGAGCTGCCCGCCGTGGTGCTGGACATGACGCAGGTTATGCAGGAGCAGCTCCAGGAGGACGGTTTTCCAGATCGGGCTCAATTCAGCGTCCGCACCTTTCCATGTAACCCGGCGAGGGTCTTGACCTCCAGGCCGAGGGCTTTCAGCCGGGCCTGGAAGTGCCGGGTGGTCTCGTTCTCGGGATACTCCCCCTCGTTCACCAGGTCCGCCTGATACAGGATCCGCTCCCGGGGGAGATGGACGAAGAGCATGTCCCTGGCGTGCGGGCTCGGGCCGATGTCATGGATCACGACCTCCCGGCCGCCGGAGCGGATCGTGCGGCTCCCCCGCACGACTTCGATCTTCGGCGCCCGCGGCTCCTTCTGGAGGCGGTCCGGCGCCAGCTCGAACGGTGCCCTGGCGATCTTCTCGATCAGGCCCGCCGTGCCGGCGCCCGCCAGGATGGTGGCCCCCTCGGCGATGTAGGACCGGATCCCGCCCAGGTGATCGCCGTGATGATGGCTCTGGACCAGGTAGCGGACCGGCTTCCCGGGGGCGATCTCGCGGACCTTCGCCAGCACGCTGTCCGACACCGCGCTGCTGACGGGCGCCTCGGCCACCAGGACGGAGTCGCCGAGGACCACCACCAGCACGTTGTAGGACCACTGCCCCGTCGTCTCGGTGACGTTCTCGAAGAGATAGACGTCCTTGGCCAGCGGCTTGACCGCGAACGAGCCGCGGTAGGAGTAGTCCTCCTTGACCGC
>DASPJI010000168.1:0-4762 GCA_035628695.1 Thermoanaerobaculia bacterium
AGCACCGCCTTGCGGCCGGGCAGGCCGGCGAGTCCCGAGAGGAACCGGTCGAGGGCCTCGACCGATCCCTTCGCGCCGGTCATCAACTGCTTGCTGTAGGAATCCAGGGCGTCGGCGATCCGCGCCGCGTCGAGCTGCCCCTCCGCCGCGTCCCCCGCGTTCCCCGAGAAGGGGGACCTCGCCCGCTCGATCTGGCGGATCAGGCTGCGGAGCTGCATGAGGCTCTGCGATAGGGCGGGGGAGCCCTCGAAGACCTCGGCCACGGATTCCTTCATGGCCTTCGGATCGCCGGCGCGGAGAGGCAGGGCCTTGAAGCCCTCCTTCCCATAGGTCGCCAGCAGGACGCGGTCCTCGGGAGAGAGCTGGGTGGAGAGGAAGGTCGTCAGCTCCTGCTGCAGCCGCTTGCGCGGCCTCTCCGACAGGTTGGAGGTGTCGACGAACACGCCGAGCTGCAGCCGCTGCTCTTCCGGCATCGGCACCGGCGCGGCGGGGCCCTGGCTCTCCTGGTCCGGCCCGGGGGCGGCGACCGTGACGTCCGCGGCATAGAAGTTGGTGATCTCGACCGGCTTGCCGTCCTCCAGGATCTGGAAGTCGTCGCGGGTCAGGCCGGAGACGCGTTGGCCGTGCTGGTCGGTGACGAAGACCTCGACGTTGACGACGTTGACGTCGAAGGTGTCGGAGAAGGACTCCGCGGCTGCCGGGCCAGCGGGAGGAGCTGTTGTCTGGGACGGTGCGGCAGGAGGAAGGATCAGGATCGTGGCGAGAAGAAGAGAGACGGACAGGGATGGGCGGCGAGGTGGACGGTCGCCTTGGCGCTTCATACCGGATCTCCTTTAAGCCAACATAGATGGTCTACATTGTAGACGTCCCATGATGCCGGAAATCCTCACATCTGGCTGGAGTGTCCCGGAAGCCGGGGACCTCAGGGTCCCCGGCTCATCCGGCGTTCGAGACCTACGGGCAGTAGAGGCGGGGGCAGGGCTTGCCCGGGCAGCAGGTGACGCACCGTCCGGGGTCGTTCGGGCAGCAGTAAGTGTCGCATCCGGGCGGCGCGGCCGAGACCGTAGCGACGAAGCCGGCCTGAGCCGCCGCGAACGCCGCCATGGCCAGTGTCAGGTAGATGAGCTTCTTGCGCATGTCAGATCCTCCAGAGAGATGGTCTATACCCTTGCAGGTGCCCCGGGGCTTCTGGGGCGAGCCTGATGCCCCGCCGTCGAGCCATTCGTCTACGGCTTGACGGCATGTCAAGATTGACATACTCTGGTGAGAATGGGAGAGGGGGACAAGCCGCTTGTCTGGCTACATGGTGAGGTCAAGACTCCGCCCCTGTCACCTCGGTCGCGCCTGCAAGCTGGCTTCCTCCTGCGGCGGCTCCAGCAGGGCGAGACGCTCTCAATGCCGGATTCTCGCCCGATGCCTTCAATAGGTCCCAGCTGCCATGAGCTGCGTATCGACGAAGCGAATGCTACGTGGCGCATCTTCTACCGGATTGACCCGGATGCCATTGTGATCCTCGACGTTATCAAGAAAAAGGCACGGGCTACTCCGAAGGCCGTGATCGATATCTGTAAGCGCCGGCTGTCTGAATACGACCGGCTGGTCTAGGAGGTCCAGATGGAGAAGGAGAAGAAGGCGCGGCTGGAGGCGAGGGGATGGAAGGTTGGATCAACGGAGGATTTCCTCGGGCTGACACCCGAAGAGTCGGCCTATGTGGATCTCCGGCTCAAGCTCAGTGACGCTGTGCGGGAGCTTCGTAAGGAGAAGCGCCTGACCCAAGTTCAACTCGCTGAGCGTCTTCATTCAAGCCAGAGCCGGATCGCGAAGATCGAGGCTGCGGACGAGACTGTCTCCCTCGACCTCCTCATTCGCTCCCTCCTCGCTCTTGGGGCCAGCAGCAAGGACCTGGCTAAGGTGATTGCCGGCCATCGTGGGGACCGTTATGGAGCGAACCTCTTGACGAGCTTCTCGACCCCACGCTAGAGTACGAGTGACGTAAGCAGAGCGAAGTCATCCCGGCAGGTAGCGAGGAGGTGGTCGCGGAGGCAGGGAAGAAAACGAGGTACCCCGCAGCAGGTTGAAGCGAGGCGGCCGGCGCGTGGCCGACCGCCAAGAGTGACAATCTGGTTAGCGGCTCGAGGTGAGCGGCCAGGCTACACCCCGAGCCTTGACCACACAGGGAGAGGTAAACTCCATGCGTAGCCCACTTCAGGGTAGCACCCCTGGTGCGCCCGACCGTCCGTCGTCCAATGCTTTCTCCGAATCCTTCCTTCAGTCCGACCGCGAGCGGAACGAGCCCGCCGAGATCGATGATCCCGAGGGCGAAGGCCCCTGGCTCGTGCTCCCGGACTCCTCGGGCGGGTGGCCTGGTTGGGAGGAGGTCCACGGGCTTTGGCCTCTCGGTGAGCGGCCCGAGCGGGGCGATCCGGCGGCGTTCGTCTCCGGCGGGCGCTCCCTTGCGCTCTGCGCCGCCGTCGCCCGGCCCGTCGCCGGCCGCGATCCCCTCTACGTTCTCGGCCAGGACCGGTGGCGCGGCGGGTATCCGCTGCTCCGGCAAGGTAGGCAGGAGGCGTGGATGGGGACCTTCTTCCCGGAATGGGCGCTGATCACCAGCGCTCTCGTCAGCCTGGGGCAGCGGCCCGAGGCCGTCGCCGTCTACCTGGAGGCTCTCGGGCCTTCCTGCCGGCGGCGGGTCGGAGCCATCCTCCACGAGCGTCTCTCGACCGAAAAGAGCTGAAGGCGTCGTATCTAGATAGGAGAGAGGCGGAGGGAAATCCCTCCGCCTCTCGCGGCCGCTTCCCGTCGGCCTACCTCCCCCGCGGGTCGCCGATGCGCTGGAAGTACTCGCGGAGCGACTTCGGCCGGTAGCTGGAGTCCTCGTCCCAGCGCTTGAGGACGCTCGGGTGGAGCGATTGGGTGGGGTCGTTCTTCGCGGAGGTACCGGGAGGATCGCCCGTCCCGGGGGATGTCAGGCCGATCGGGCGGTCGAGCCCACGGGTGAGGTTGTAGACGCCCTTTTTGGAGTCGTGGACCTTCTCGCGGTGGTCGGGATGCAGCGGCAGGGCCGCCATGGCGGAGGCGTCGAAGGCGAGGCCCGCGCCCTTGGCCTTGGCGATCATCCAGTCCAGCGCCAGGTCCGAGAGGCCCCGCTCGGGGTAGCCGCCGCCGACGTCGCTGTGCGCGCCACAGAACCAGACCTGCTCCAGGGTCTGCCCCGGCTTGGCCTTCGCCATCCAGAGCGTCGGCTCGAACGGCCCCCGATGCTCGTCGATGGCCAGGGCGTGATAGGCGAACTTCACGCTCTGGCTCAGCTCCGTGTCGTGGAACTGGTAGTCCTTGCGGGTGACCCAGCGGAGGCCGCGCAGGGGGATCCCCAGCGCCCCAACGGTGTCCCAGACGCCGATGAGGTGGATCGCGACGGGGTCCTTGCCGCAGAGAGAGTGCCTCTCCCGGAAGGCCAGGGCGGGCGGGTCGTCGGCCTTGACGGCCGCGCTCCGGTAGAGGTCCAGGGCGTTGTGGTACTCCCCTACGGATGCGCGCTGGAGGATGCCGCACTTGCGGATCATCCCTCCGAGGCTGCGGGCCGTGTAGGCACCCCGGCTGAAGCCGAAGATGTAGATCTCGTCCCCCGGCTCGTAGTTGGCGATCAGGAAACGGTAGGCGTCGTGGATGTTCTCCTCGAGCCCGCGGCCGAAGGCGCCGCCCGAGAAGCGGTCCACCGCGTTGCCGGTGCCGACCCCCTGGCCGTAGTAGGTCACCTGGAGGGTGTCGCCGTCCCGCTTCGCCACCCGGTAGGCCATCTTGACCACGTTGGAGGGGCAGGGGACCTCCTCGTGCTCCTGATCCGCCCGGTTCCACGTCCCGTCGCAGCAGAGGATGAGCCGCTTCATCGATGCCTCCCTTCAGGTGGCGAGGTTCTTGAAAACCTGCCTGAATGCTAGCCGATCGCGGTGTCCGGAGGCCAGCGGAGGCCAGCGGAGGCCAGCCGCCGGGCGGGGGGCTTTACTCGGCGGCGATGCTCGGGCTAGATTCACCGCCATGGGACGCATTTTCGAGACCAGAAAACACACGATGTTCGCCCGCTGGGACCGGATGGCGAAGCAGTTCGCCCGGATCGGCAAGGAGATCACCATCGCCGTCAAGGCGGGTGGCCCCGATCCAGCGAGCAACCCGATGCTCCGCCGGGTCGTCCAGAACGCGCGCTCGGTCAACATGCCGAAGGACAAGGTGGAGTCGGCGATCAAGCGGGCGGCGGGCAAGGAGGCGGAGAGCTACGAGGAGATCGTCTACGAGGGCTACGCTCCCCACGGCATCGCCGTCATGATCGAGACCGCGACGAACAACCCGACCCGCACCGTCTCCAACCTGCGGACCCACTTCAACAAGGGGGGCGGCAACCTCGCCACCGCGGGCGCCGTGACCTTCATGTTCAAGCGCATGGGCGTCTTCCGGCTCAACCCGGCCGGTCTCGACGCCGAGGAGCTCGAGCTCGAGCTCATCGACCACGGCCTCGAGGAGATCGGCGAGACCACGGGCGAGAAGGGCGAGCCGCAGCTCCTGCTCCGTTGCGCCTTCGCCGACTTCGGCACCCTGCAGAAGGCGCTCGAGGACCGCGGCATCACCCCGCTCTCCGCCGAGTCGGAGTACGTCGCCGTGACTCCCGCGGAGCTCTCCGAGGACCAGGCCACGGACGTCCTGAAGCTGATCGACCGGCTCGAGCAGGACGACGACGTCCAGAAGGTCTTCCACAACCTCGCCTGATCGA